>NZ_JBHVCT010000014.1:76268-97683 GCF_042803195.1 Streptomyces sp. NPDC057428 | reverse complement strand
CGGAATGCTCCACAAGACCGGCCGCGCGACCTACACCCTCGCCACCTGACGAACCCCCTTGACAGCCCCGCCGATCAGCAAACTTCGCGGCCTTGGGTCTTGCTGTTCCAGACGTAGAAGAGCTTGGACATCACGTCGGCGTTGGTGATGTTCAGCTTCACGGAATACGCGGTCGCCGCGGCGGGCGTGGCCGCCTTTGCGGTCGGGGCGGGCATCCTGGTGGGCCGCACCGGCCTCGGCAGAGCGGTCGGACGCACTTCGAGGGCGCCGTTCGTCGAACCGAAGGCGTAGGTCCTGGCGTCGGTTGTGCCGCTGTCCGTGATGCGAACATCACCGTTGACGAGGCTGAGACGCTCGCCGTCGCCGAGAGTGGCGCTCCGTGAGGTGTCCGTGGCGGCCCCCTGCACGGAGGGCAACCGGGTCGTCGACATCGGGCTGGCGTCCGAGGCGGTGGCCGACCCCGGAGCCAGCAGGATTCCTCCCACCACCGTGGTGCACAGGCCCGCACCGATCGATCTTCGTATGCTCCACTTACCGGTCCCGGACATCAGTCCGCCCTCCCCATGGTTCCTTGTCCAACACTCAGCAAGGTCCGGAGTGTTGATCCTCGAGAGAATAGACGTTCGTTCCCGCAGTGACTCCGGGGCGTCATGGGCTGCGCCTTGCCGGGGGTTCGTCGAGGCCGAACAGCGCGGCTGTTCTTGTGGAGCCGAGGGCGCGTGTTGAGTGGTGGTCGGGTGCCGAGCTCAGAAGATCCTCAAGCTTTTCAGCCCTGGGTGCCGCGAGCCCGAAGAGCATGTCATGGTCACCCCACACTGAATGAACTGAGCAGCCACAGAGGGGGATCCGTGATCGAACTTGGCGTCCTGTTCGGACTCATGGGAGTGACGGCGTTTGCCTTGATCGTCAAGCTGTTGCGGCGCAACCACACGGAGAACGTCGACGGACTCCTCATCGAGCAAGCGAGCCGGGTACAGGCGCACAACAACCGAGTTACCTACAGCTCCGCCGCAATACACAGCTCTTCACCGACGGTGCGCGGCCACTACCGCCCCTAGCTCCGAGACCGCCGGCGCGTCGGTAGGGAACGGCCGATCCGCGCCTCTTCGTGCCCGATCAGCCCGGCGGTGAATTGGGCAGTACAGCGGCTCCCTACCGCAACATCAGCAACCGCTCCCGGCCGCTACCGTCTCTTCGGTGCCTCGTAGCGCCCGGAATGGCCATTGCTGCCCGACCCGGTTAGAGCTACGGATCAGAACTTCCCCGTGCCACAACCGCGCCAGATAGGGCGGGGACTCACGGGGAACTGCCGACGCCGGCAGGGACCACAGCGGGCAGCCGCCGAAGTCGGTACCCCGCAGGGCAGACACCAACTCACGCCACCTCGCTCCTGAAGCGGGTGTCGCAGGTTCGAATCCTGCCGGGGGCACAAGGGAAAAGGGCACCTACTCATTTCAGTAGGTGCCCTTTGACATCCACGTCTGACATCAACGGCGGCGGTCACGCACGGCCGGGCTGCCTCTTGAGCAGCCGGTCCATGTGGCTGATCGCCTCGCGCTGAGTGTCCTGGACGACGTGCGTGTTGACGTCCATGGTGATGCTGATCCGGCTGTGTCCGAGGATCTCCATCACGACGCGGGCGGGACCCCGGCCTCTCGTCCCAGGACTCCCGCACACTGCTTTGCGGCCGCCTGGCGCATTCGTTGCCAGCGCAGCGGCGGGATGCACATCGCGCCGGGAGCGGCAGGGCAACCGGAACGCGCATCGGAGCAGTGGCCACCCTCGCGGGCATCTGCACACGCTTGAGCATGTCGTAGCCGGTCATCCGCAGCTCGACGACACCCGAGCGGACCTCCCGCGAGGTGACGCCGTACATCGCGAACGAGTGCCGCAGTCGGTCGCAGGACGCGGCCACGTCGGACGCGTCCTGTCCAGGGCGGAGCCCAGCCGTAAGACCAGGACGCCCCGGGTCGGCCGAACCCGCAGGATGCGCGGAGCACGGGACTCGGGAGCGGGCCGGTTGGCCATACGGGCGGTGGCGATCCACCACCGGGACGGAGGAACGGCCAGCCCGGTCGACCTTGTTCGGGTACAGCGTCGCGTGCGAGATCCACGGAGCTCCGGCGATGACGAACTTCGATCACGTCGTGCCGTTCAGGAGTGGCTTTGGCTACGGCTCGGAATACAGTACTCGAGCCCGCTCGGCTGGGCCGTCGAGATCGAACGGGCATCTGAAGCAGTGGGCATCCATCCTCTGGCCATGTTCTTCGACCTCTTGGATGAGTTCCGCTGTGAACCGTCCATGTGCGGTGTGACCAGCGCACCCGTGCGGCTTCTCGCCCCTCGTCCTTAGGGGGCGGTTCCCCACCGTCCTGTCCCGGTGAAGGGTAAACACATATATCCGAACGGCCTTAAGCTCTGGCTCCCGCGATCAGCGGGCTCCGGCAGGCAAGTGACCACACGCTTAATGGAGCTCGTCTGGCGGACCGACAGCGACACTCCGCTGGATCCCGCCCGTCGCTCCTTGGAGTCCGGATGCCCGTTCGCCCGCTCCTGCCCAGAATTGCGGCGGCGGCCCTCTTTGCCTCATTGCTCGCCACCGGTTGCTCCAGCGGCGGTTCCTCCGAGGCCAAGTCGGAGAACAAGGACATGAACGACAACGCGTCCAAGGTCAGCGCCCAGGCGAAGTGCGCGGACCTTCTGCCCGACGAGGCATCCGCAGCGCCCGCTCTGAGCGCATTCGTGGCCAAGGTCCGAAAGTTCAGTGCCTGCGTGCACGAAAACGGGTTCCCCGAGTATCCAGATCCTGATCCGACCTCAGGACAGGTCGACGCAACCGTGAACCAGGCAGAGAAGTACCATACGCCCGATTTCGTCGTCGCTGTCAAGAAGTGCTCCCCGGCCTGAGGCCTTGGCGCCGGCGCGGCTGAACGGCACACTCCAGGCTGACCGGCAGCACGCACGTGCCATGGTCTTGTTCCGATGGAGCCTTCCGCGCAGCCCTCAGGTGTTCGACCGCTGACATCTACGGATGTGAGCTTCCCCCGAGATGCGGAGGTGCGTGACAGCAGGTCAGATGGGACTCATAGGAGGAACTCTGACGATGTCTGCGCCGAGGAAGTGCCCGCTGGAGTTGCCTGAGCGTGCGGTGCGAATGTATTGCGCCGCCGAGCCGAAGCCCGTGATCCGCCGCATGGCCGAGGAGCTCGGCGTGCATCACCACGGTCAGTGGTGCCACCGGCCTGTTCCGATCCCCTGGTGACGAGCCCACCGCGACGGTTCCTCACCGGTCGTGGGCTCGCCGGTCGGATGCCGGACACCGAGGAGGGGCGTGAGCGAGATCAGCGTGCCGGACGGATGGCAGACAGTACGCTGAATCCAGCGGGATCGGGCTCGCAGCGCAGTGACCGGGAGGTGCTTCATGACGGCCGAGATGGTGGCCCCGGCGTGGATGCATGAGCAGATCACGGCGGAGGAGTACGAGTCCTGGTCCGAGGAGCAGTGCGCCGGTATCGAGATCGTGGACGGGATGGTCGTCGTGAGTCCGAGTGCGTCCAAGCGGCACAACCGGCTGGCCCGGATGCTGGCGAACGCCCTGGATGTCGCCGCGGGCCCGGAGTGGAACGCCGACACGGACTTCGACGTCCGGCTTCAGGACGTCCCGCTGACCAATCGCCGCCCGGACGTCGTCGTGTACCGCGCGGACACGATCGACATCACCCCCACCCGACCTGAGCACGTGCTGCTGGTCGCAGAGGTGGTGTCACCAGGCTCGGAGACCACCGACCGGATCGTGAAGGTCGACCAGTACGCCAAGGCAGGCATCGGCTTCTACTGGCGGATCGAGCAGGCAGTGACAGGCGTTCCTCTCGTGTACACCTACGTTCTCGACCCTGCGACGAAGACCTACAGGGACGGAGACGTGTTCACCGGCGTTCTCAAGGCAGCGGCCCCCTTCCAGGTGGAGATCGACCTCGGCCAGGTCTGACCCACATGAGTTCCGGGAGCGAGGCTCGGTCTGGTCCCCGACCGGCACGACGACGAGCTCCGCCTCGTCCTGGAGTCAGGAGGTACGGCCCCTCTGCCATCTGGACCAGAAGCTTCCCGCGCCACAACCGCGCCAGATGGGGACGGGAACTCACGGGCAACTTCGGGTGCCGGCGGGGCTGCACCCTGCCAGGTTCCGCCATTGTTCCCGTTGTTGAGTACTGAGATCATTTGGGCCGGCGCCTAGACAAGGCGCCCCGGGGAGAAGTCGGCAGACGCCCCGAGCGGAGTGAGTCTTCTGTGCCGGCGTGGGCCTGGGCCGTCTCAACGCGGCCGTGGCTCAGATCGTGCCAGCCCAGATCACCACCGCCGCCGGGGTCGGCGCGCAGACAACGCCGACGGCGAGGCACATGCAGACCGAGGACCTGAGAATCCGCCCCTGCTGGGCGCGGCAGGCGGCAAAGCAGGTGAAGCTCGCGATGGCCAGACACGGCAGAAGCATGAAGACCGGGCCCAACGCTGCCACGGCACCCCCGGTCACCGGCCGCCCTCCGTCCCTCCCCCGTCCGCCAGGATCTCGCTGATCACGTGCCGTGCCGTGGCCGCCATCACCGGGTTCGACGTCCGGTAGTACGAGAGCTCCATGAGCGCGACCGACAGCGCCCAGCCCCGGCCCCGTGCCCACGCCGCCGCGTCCGCCCCCGCCCCCGCCCCCGCCTCGCCATCGCTCTCCGTATCCGCCCCCGTGCCCGGCTCCGTCCCCGTCTCCGTGCGGAAGGTCCATCGCGGTCCGGGCGGCAGCAGGTACCAGGCCGCGATCAGATCCACCGCCGGGTCGGCCAGGCCCATGCAGCCGAAGTCGATGACCGCGCTGAGCCGGCCGCCCGAGACCAGGACGTTGCCGGGCTGCAGATCGCCGTGCACCCACACCGCCGGGCCCCTCGGTCCGGGCGCGCGCAGCGCGCGGGCCCAGATGTCGGCCGCCGCGGCGGTGTCGATCACCCCGTGCAGTTCCTGCAGGGCCTCGCGGGTGGCCGCGTCCCGGGCCAGCACGCGTCGTACGAGCGCCGTGTCGGTCTTCGTCTCGTTGGCGTGCATCCGGCCGATGCAAGCCTCCCGGACACGGGGCGTCAAGCGGGATTCGGCGTCAGCGGCAGGACGCCTTGATCTGCGCCGCCGCGTGGTGCGCGCCCACCAATGCCTCGTCGCCCCAGTCCCGGCCCCGGTCGAGCAGTTGTACCGCGAAGGTGTCGCCCTTGACCGGGTAGCTGCGTACGTCGACGGCGCTGCCCCGGTGCTCCGGCTGGCGCACGGCGAAGCCCGTGTACGCCGAGTCCGCGTCGTGCGGGTCGGAGAGCACCCGGTACGCGGTGGGGTTGCCCGCCACGTCACGGTCGCGGACGCTGCGTGGCACGAACACCGTCAGCGCGCACTCGCGGAAGCCGTCCCCGAGGTGCCAGGACCAGACCGCGCTGCTCCCCCGGTCCTGGGCCGGGCTCCCGGACATCGGGACAGCACTGAAGCGGCCGTCGCACGTGGTCCCCTCGAAGCCGCCGGACTCGACGGTGTACCAGCCGGCGTCACCGTTCTCGAAGCGCCCGCGCTCCGTGTAGTCACCCGTCGTGCAACCGGGACCCGCCCATTGGGAGAACCGGTAGTCGCCCGGTGCCGCAGACGGTCCGGGGCTCCCCGCCGTCGGGTCGGCGGGCGGCCCCCCGTCCCCGGGGCCGGGGGCTTCGGGAGCATCGGGGTCGCCGGGCCCGATGCGGGTCGGAGCCCCGCCGCCACCGATCGGTGCCGGTACGGCGCCGGCCCGGCCCGCCGCCTCGGGGCGGCCGGGCCCGTCCGCGGCGGCGAGCAACGACACAGCGGTGGCAAGGCCACCCGCGGCGACCACGACTCCCGCCGCCAGCAGGGCCTTTCGACGTCTGGTGAGCAGGGAGACCCTGCCCATCAGCGTCTCCCGCGCGATCCAGGAACTGCTCCCACGGGGCGCACGGGCCACGGACCCGCACTCCGGGCAGACCATGCCCGGCAACGGGCCGACGCGTTCGCCGCCGCAATGTTGGCACTTCATGGCGGCACACCTTGCCAGTGCGGCGCCCCCGGAGCGAGGGTTTCCCGCATTATCTGCGTGCGTTGGGCTTCGTCAGCTGAGCTCTTCCGGACACGGCGTGCCCGGCTGCAGCTGGTAGGGCGCCGCAAGGCGGTAGACACCGGGGCGTGGTGCGAGCAGTTCGGTCCACTCGTCGCCGTCCCCGTCCTCGTCGACCTTGATCAGGCAGCCGTGGTCGTTGACGAAGTCCTTTGGTGCGTCACCGTCTTCGGCGGACCGCTTCTTGGAGGCCTCGGTCTCCTGCGGCCGCTCCACGCTCTTCCCCTCCTCGTCGACGACGGCGAGCCAGCGGGAGTACGGGATGCGGATCAGGACCCGGCCGGCGGACTGCACCCGGATCGTCAGCTCGTCGTCGCCGGCGCGCTCCACCGTCGCCGGCGGATCGGCGAGCGGCACCGGGTCCAGGACCCGGAACAGCTTCCAGTTGGCGTCGCTCCAGACCGCCTTCAGATACGGCTGGCCCTCCTCGACGAGCCCCGCCTCCTGCTCCGCGCCACTGTCCGGATCCCCCGTCGGCAGCACCACGTAGTGCACGGCCCAGCGGTCGAGCCACTCGCGGTAGTTCACGGCGTCGAGCGTGTCGTCGTAGAAGAGCGGGTTGCGCTTCATGTCGGCCTGCCGGTTCCAGCCCCTGGCGAGGTTCACGTACGGGGCGAGCGCGGACGCCTCCCGGTGGCTGCTGGCGGGGACCACCTCCACCCTGCCCCGCTCCGCGCCGGCCTTCTGGAGCTGGTTCACCAGCGGCGCCAGTTCACGGTTCCAGGAGGCGGTGGGGGCGGTGCGGAGGATGTCGTCGACCCCCTTGAAGCCGATCCAGAAGTTCAGCCCCGCGAAGACGATCAGCAGCGCGTACCAGTGCCGGCTGTGGCGGGTCGTGTACGGCAGCGCCGCGAGCAGGACGACCCCGGCGAACAGCATCGCCATGCGCGACACGTTCGAGCCGATCTGGGAGTCGACCACGTAGGTCAGCAGGGTCCCGACGCCGTACACCGCGGCGGCCGTGCGCACGGTGCTCCAGTCCCGGGGCACCAGGAGGAACACCAGGACGGAGAAGATGAACGGCAGCGAGAGCGTCCCGAACGACATCGGCTGCGTACCCGAGAAGGGGAACAGCCACGCGGACAGGACGACGACCAGCACGGGGGGCAGACCGACCGCGTACGCCCCGGGGCGTCGCTTGTTCAGGAAGAGCGCTGCGGCGACCACACCGAGGAAGAGCCCGGCGACCGGGCTGCCCGCCGTGGCCAGTGCGGCGAGCGGGGCCGCGACGACGGCCTTCGCCCACCGCCTGTACCGCCACCGGTGGGGCCAGCAGAAGACGGCGGCGACCGCCCCGAGCGCGAACATCAAGCCGAGTCCGAACGTCACGCGCCCGGACAGGGCGTTGCACAGGTAGGCGAAGACCCCGGCGAGTGCGCAGGCGAGCGGGTTACGGACGGCGGGCACCCGCACCAGGATCAGCGCGGTGAGCGCCGACGACACCGTGCCGACGACCATCATCGTCGTGCGGACGCCGAGCACCGACATCAGATACGGCGACACCACGCTGTACGAGACGGGGTGCATGCCCCCGTACCAGGCGAGGTTGTACGCGGTCCCGGGATGGCGGCCGACGAACTCGGCCCAGGCGTCCTGGGCGGCGATGTCCCCACCGCTGTTCGCGAAGAAGAGGAACCAGAGGAGGTGCACGACCGCGCCGGCGGCGGTGGTGACAAGGACCGGGTGGCGCCGTAGCCGGCTCCGCAACGAGCTGTGCGGCCCGTCGCCGCCCCCGGCGGCCTGGACCGGGATCCGGACGGTCAGGCGGTCCACGGGCGGGCTGTGGTCAGTCCTCGTCGGCTCAGCGGTGGTCACTGCGACTCTCCCCGTCCCTGCCCGGGCCTGCCGAACCGTCGATACTGCACGGGCCTCATCCGTACTCGGGGAGACGCGTCCAGGCGCCCCTTCCGTTGCCTTCGGGACGCTAGCACGCGGCTTTTTCCCCGCGCTTGCCCCCTCGTCGGACGGCCTCCGCCCCGCGGCTGCGGAGCGGAGGCCGTCCGGACGGGTCAGGTGATGCGGGTGAGCTTGTCGCCGAAGCCCGGTTCGGGCATCCCGCTCTGCAGGGCGACGGGCGCCGTGACCTTGCCCGTGCCGGTGCCGACCGTCACCTGTCCGACGACCGTGCCGGCCTTCGCCGCCTGCTTCAGCGGCTCGCCGCCGGCGCTCAGATCGAGCTCCACCTCGAGGCCGCCCCAGCCGACCGCCTTCAGGTCCTTGGTGGCGACCACAGGGGTGCGGACCCCGAAGCCGTTGTCGACATAGCCGACGACCTGGCCCTTCTTCACGACCGTGGCCGAGTCGACGCCCTTCTGTGCGGCCTGGATCAGCTTGAGGCTGTTCTGTATGGCGCGCTGCAGTTTGGCGTCCAGGGTGCCGTCGATGTCGGCACCCATCACCGCGCCGATGATCCGGCGGGTCTTGCCGTCGACGACCGTCTCGGCGGTCCAGACCAGGTTGCCACCCGCCGGGGTCGACGAGCCGGTCTTGATGCCGCTCACGCCCGGTTCCAGCAGGATGTTGTTGTTGTTGTAGATCGTGTTGCCGATGCCCGGGATGTCGGCCTGGGGCATGTTGACGATCTCGCGGAAGACGTCGTTCTGCGTGACCGCCCTGGCGAGCTTGAGCTGGTCGGCCGGGGTCGAGCGGGTGGTGGACTCGAGACCGCTCGGGTCCGTGTAGACCGAGTTCGTCATCCCGAGGTCCTTCGCCGCCGCGTTCATCTTCTCGACGAACGCCTTCTCGGTGGTGGCGTCCCAGCGGGCCAGCAGCCGCGCCACGTTGTTGCCTGAGGGGATCATCAGGAGCTGGAGCATCTGACGCTCCGTGTACTTCTGCCCCTCCTTGATCGACGCTGTCGACTCGTCGGGCCGGTTGGCCTCCTCACCGGCCTTCGCGTCGACCTCGATCCGCTCACCGTTCTGCTTACCGGTGATCGGGTGCCCCTGAAGGATCACGTACGCCGTCATGATCTTGGCGACGCTCGCGATCGGCGCGGACTCCTCCTTGCCGTACGAACCGATGGTGCCGACGCCCTCGACCTCGACGGCGCCCTGGCCCTCCGCCGGCCACGGCATGTCCAGCTTGTCGCCCCCGAAGGTGTAGGTCGGGTTCGCGGACAGTGCCAGAGTGGGGTCGGGAAGCGGACGCACCGACTGTGCGATCGCAAATATGATCAGCGCGAGCAGGAGCAGCGGCGTCCAGATCTTGACCCGCCGCACCGCCGTGCGGACAGGGGTCTCCACGGGCGGCGGGGTGTTCGTCAGCTCCGCCAGCAGGTCGAGCGGCGGCTTGGGCGGCATGGGCTGCTGCCTGGTCCGCTCGGCCTCGGTCAACGCGGGCCTGGCGCCGGCACGGGTCGCGGCCCCCACCGAGATGTCCGGTGTGACGACGGGACCGACCACGGGAGATGCGGGGCGTACGTCGTCGGAGCGCAGCGGTACGAACCTGCTGGTGCGCACCGCGGGGGTCTCGGGGGTCCTGGAGGGCTTGGGCGCCCTGGGCGTCCCGGTGGCCGCGGCGCCGCCGGAGGCGGGCTTGCTCCCGGACTCCTCCTTCTTCGACGGGAGCTTCAGCGCCGTCGTGGGCTGGTCGACCCGGTCGACGCGCGGCGCCTTGAAGACGGCGGTCGGATGATCGATTCCTCGCTCGTCACGTGCGGAATCGGCCTTCTCGGCCTGCTCGGTCTTCTCGGCCTGCTCGGCCTGCTCGGCCGGGGAGGACTCCCCCCTGCTCTTCGGGACACGTGGTGCCTCTTCGGACGCGGTGACGGCAGGCTTGGAGTCGGCCTCCTCGGGGGCGGCCTCCTCGTCCTGGACGTCGGCCTTCTCGGCCTCGACGTCCGATTCGGGCGCGGCTTCGCGCTCAGCGGCTGCGGAGGCTTCGTCCCTGTCGTCCGCCGGCTTCGCGGTGTCCGTCCGCTTCGCGGTGTCCGTCCGCTTCGCGGTGTCCTCGGCCCGGCCTGCCGGCTCGGCGTCGACCTTGGGCTTCGCACCCTCGCCACCGCCGTCGGCGGGACTGTCCTCACCTGCGACTTCACTGTCAGGCCCGCCCGCGACCCACTCCGCGACGACGGCGCGCAGCCGGGCATCGGTGGGGGCCGGCTCGGCGGCTTCGGCCTCGGACTCCGAAGCGGCAGTCCCGGACTTCGGCTCGGGCTTCACCTCGGTCTTGTCGTCGGGCGTGCCGGTCGAGTCCGCGGCGTCGGCCGGTTCCGGCTCCACGTCGGGCTCCGCCGCGCCCGTACGCGCCGTGGACGGCTCGGCGGCCGGTTCCGCCCCCTCCTCCGCCTCGGCGGCCTCTTCGGCCTCCCTGCGGGCCGTGGGAGCCTCTTGAGAGCCCTCCGGGGACTCCGAGGCGGCAAGCGACTCCACGGGCTCCGCGTCGCCGTCGGACGGGGAACCTTGCGAGGAGGAGCCATCGGACGCGGAACCTGCCGACGACGCGCCTCCGGAAAGGCCTGCATCGGACGGGTCGGCGTCCGAGGAGCGCGGGACACGGAAGACCGCGGTCTTGCCGTCCGTCTCACCTTCCGCCCCGGCGCCTGTCGTGCCGCCCCGGGTGTCGCCGCCCGCCGCGGCGACCGGTTCACGGAGCACCGCGAGACGCGGATCGCGCTCCTCAGTCGTTCCCGACGACTTCCGCTGCTCCGACTTGTCGGGGGACTCGCCCGCCACCAATTGCCTCCTTGATGCGCCGCGGGGTCATGCCCGCACTGTCCGAACCATCTACCAGTGTCCTGTGTGAACCTTTGGCCGAACCGCTAGACGAGAAAGACATACCTAACGGTTCCCTCACAAAGCACCCAGGCACCCTCGACAGACCAATGTGAGAGGGGTCACCCTGTCACTCATCCACGCGGGGAGGCATGGATGGGCAGGAGCCGCAGAACAATTCCGGAGGAGCTTCTGCTGCTCGCTCTGGACCCGACAACGGGTACCACAGCGCAGCCGCAGTCGCTCGACCTCGGCCTGGCCGGGGCACAGCTAGTGGAGCTGGCTCTGGCAGGACGGATAGCCCCTGACGGGGATCGTATAGCCGTGGTGATGCCACGGCCGACAGGAGATCCGACTCTGGACTCCGCACTGGAACTGCTGCGCCGTCGTGGCAGTCCGGTCCGGGCGGTCCACTGGATCGGCGGGCCCCGACTGGGACTTCGCCAGATCTATCTCGCTCATCTGGAGCGGTGCGGCATGGTACATGCCGTGGCGGGCCAGATGTGCGGAGTGCTGCCGACCACTCGCTACCAGGCGACGGACACGGCGATCAGCCGCGACATCAAAACACGGCTGGACAGCGCGATCCGCACCGGCGTACCGCCGGACCCACGGACCGCGGCGCTTGCCGCACTGGCCCACGCGGTCGGACTCGGCAAGCACCTGTACCCCGGGAACGAGGGGCGCTCGTCGCGCTCCCGGCTCCGGGACCTGATCAGGCACGACCCGATGGGCGGCCTCGTGGCGCATGCCGTGATGGACGTCCAGAACGGTGCGGCCGTCCAGCCGCGCCGTAATCAGCAGACGGCAGGCGTGCCGTTGCAGCCGCAAGCACAGGCGAGCCGCGGCAGCATGGCGCACACCTCCGTGCACTGACCGCGCGTACCCCTCGCGCGGAGAACCCGAACACCGCCGTACCGACGTCCCATGACCCGGTCCGGGAGCCGCACCACGCGCGGGGCAGCCGGATCCACCGGCTGCCCCGCGCGCTTTTGTGTCGCCGTTTCCCAGCGCGCCCGGGTGCGCGGGTGGCAATCTGCTGAGCAGTAGATACGCACAGCTAGTACAGCTGCATAGCCGGAGGTGCCGTTTCCGTGCCGACCAACGTCAATCCCACCGTCAGGCGACGCCGGTTGGGCCAGGAATTGCGCCGTCTGCGCGAGATCAAGGGCATGACGGCCGAGGAGGTGGCGGAGCGGCTGCTGGTCTCGCAGTCGAAGATCAGCCGCCTGGAGAACGGCCGTCGCTCCATCAGCCAGCGTGACGTCCGCGATCTGTGCGGGGTGTACGAGGTCGAGGACCACCGCGTCGTCGACTCGCTGATGCAGATGGCCAAGGACTCGCGCCAGCAGGGCTGGTGGCACGCGTTCGGTGACATCCCGTACAGCGTGTACATCGGGCTGGAGACGGACGCCGAGTCCCTCCGGGTCTACGAGCCCCAGGTCGTCCCGGGGCTCCTGCAGACCCGGGGGTACGCGGAAGCGCTGATCACGGGGGCCCTGCCCGAGGCTCCGCCCGCCGACATCGAGAAGCGGGTCAACGTCCGTGCCCGCCGCCAGGACCGAGTCAGCACCCCCGAGCACCCGCTGCGCCTCTGGGCCGTCATCGACGAGTCCGCCCTGCGGCGGCAGGTCGGCGGCAAGCAGGTGATGATCGAGCAGCTGGAGCACCTCATCGAGCAGTCGCAACTGCCGCACGTGACCGTGCAGGTCCTGCCCTTCGACATGGGTGCGCACCCGGGTATCAGCGGGCAGTACGCCATCCTGGAATTCCCGGATGCCGCGGACTCCAGCGTCGTGTACATCGAAGGGGTCACCAGTGACCTCTACCTGGAGAAGGCGAACGACGTACAGCGCTACAGCGTCATGTACGAACACCTGCGGGCACAGGCGCTGAATGTGGACCAGACCCGTCAATTCATCGGCGACATCGTCAAGGACTACACGCGCTGATTCAGCCGTGCCGGCCGCCGGAAAGCCCTGTGCACCCGCGGAAACAGCGAGTCCCCGGTAACACCTGATGTGCGCGAAATGCCGCGATATAAGCGAGGTGGGGGCGGGACGATACACCGCCACCACCTCGCAGCGGAACCCCCGAATGGAATATGCCATCCGGTCGAGTGAACGGCCCCGCCACCGGACGATGTTGGCGAGTAGCGTCGATCACGCCAACAGGAACGAAGTTGGTGCCCTCCCACATCAACTCTCTGAACCGGAGTGAACATGGCTATTCTTCAGGGTGCTACGGAAAACTGGATGAAGTCGTCGTACTCCGGCGGTAACGGGGCCTGCGTCGAGGTGAAGTCACCCGTCACCCAGGCCATCGCCGTGCGAGACTCGAAGGCCCCCGAAGGCCCCTCGCTCAGCTTCGTGTCCGGGGCATGGAACACCTTCGTCCGCGACGTCGCCTCGGGTTCGATCAACGCCTGACCGGCACACCGGACCACCACGCCGCTCTGCATCCGGCCATCGCGCACGGCGCCAGAAGCCATCTCGACCGGCTCGCCGTCCTGGCCGAGGGGGCCTCGCCCGCAACCGGATCAGACGCCGCCGTCGACGTACCGCGCTCTCCGAGGCGTCGGCGACGGTCCTCGAGCGGCAGCAACAGCGTTCGGGCATCGCGTAGTTCAGCTCTTCCCTCTCTCCGGCCGCACGGGACCCGCATCCCGTGCGGCCGTTCTGCGTGCCTTGGCAGAGGTCCCGGACAGGCGGTTCATGAGATCACGGAGCCGAGCGCCAGCGACCGGCATCGGTCCCCGGGCCCCGGTCAGCGGTCGACGGCTCGCATCCCCGCCTCGTCGTAGCGCTGGCCTGACGCCTCGGGCAGCTCCGCGTCGATGCGGGCCAGGTCGTCCTTGGTCAGCGTGACGTCGACCGCGGCGGCGTTCTGCTCCAGGTAGGTGCGGCGCTTGGTGCCCGGGATCGGCACCAGGTCCTCGCCCTGGGCCAGCACCCACGCGAGGGCGAGCTGCCCCGGGGTCACGTCCTTCTCAGCGGCGATCTCCTTCAGCTTGGCCGCCAGCCGAAGGTTCGCCTCCAGGTGGGCGTCCTGGAAGCGCGGGTTCTCGCGCCGCCAGTCGTTGGCGTCCAGCTCCTCCGGCGAGGAGAACCGTCCGGCGAGGAAACCGCGGCCGAGCGGCGAGTACGGCACGAAGCCGATACCCAACTCACGGCAGGCGGGCAGCACCTCAGCCTCCACGTCCCGTGACCACAGCGAGTACTCGCTCTGCACCGCGGTGACAGGGTGCACGGCGTGTGCGCGCCGGATGGTCTCCGCGCTCGCCTCGCTCAGACCGATGCCCCGCACCTTACCCTCGGCGACCAGTTCGGCCAGCGCGCCGACGGTCTCCTCGATGGGGACGTTCGGGTCGACCCGGTGCTGGTAGTACAGGTCGATGTGGTCGGTCCCCAGGCGCTCCAGGGAGCCGTGGACCGAACTGCGGACATGCTCGGCCGAGCCGTCCTGCGGGCCGACCGTGTCGAAGTCGCCCGGTACGGCGTTGTCCATCCGGTTGTTGAACTTCGTCGCGATCACGTACTCCTCGCGACGACCCCGCACCGCCTCGCCGACGAGCGACTCGTTGGTCAGGGGTCCGTACATCTGGGCCGTGTCGAGAAAGTTCACCCCGACGTCCAGGGCCCGCCGGATGGCCGCGATCCCCTCCTCCCGGTCGGCCGATCCGTAGAACGCCGACATGCCCATGCACCCCAGACCGATGGCCGATACCTCGAGATCCCGCAGACTGCGCTTCCGCACGTTGTGTCCCAGCCTTTCCCTGCACACTCGATCGTCGTTCGGGCAGCACCAAGCCCGTCATCCATCTGTCGACGGAACGGACCACCCGGCATCCCGTGCGGGACCCCCGGCGACACGGGCTCCGTGCGCCGCTGCGTAAACAACACTACGACTTGGAGCGCGCTCGCAGGCAAGTCGGCCGTTCGGCACGGACCGATGGTCAGGTGGACCAGATCACACGGTTCCCCTGTCCACGATGGCGATCTTGCCGTCGGTGCGCTGGAACGACATCGCGCCGGGTGGGTTAGGTGTTGGGGGCCCGGGCGGGACGGTTGTCGGCGTCGTGGACGACGAGGTTGCCTTCCGCCTGCTGCGCCAGTCTGATCCGGTTCGTGGTCCAGGACTCGCCCACGGACAGGGTGCTGCGAGCGGACACGGTCAGTGCCGTTGCCGGCTTTGGGCGACGGCTTCCAGCCCGGACAAGACCGGCGTTCCCGAGGGTGTGAGGGACTGACGGGCCCCTCGCGACGCGGGGGCAGGAACGGTGGGCGGGCGCGGCGGCGTCCGCCCCACCTCCGCCTTCCCGGGGAGGCCCCCGCCCGTCTCAGTCCCGCGGGTAGCGGGCCACCCAGCCCGGGGCGACCGCGGTGGGGCTGTGCAGGGCGGGGCCCTGGGTCATCTCCATGGCGAAGTCGTCGGAGAGTTCCAGGAGGGTGGAGCGCCCCTCCAGCTCCGCCAGCCAGGCGGGTGGCAGCGCCGTCTCGCCGTGCAGCGCCCCCAGGAGCGCCCCGCAGACAGAGCCGGTGGCCGCCGACGGCCCGGAGTGGTTCACGGCGAGCCGCAGGCCGTGCCGTACGTCCTCGCCGACCAGGGCGCAGTACAGCGCGACCGCGAGGACCTCCTCCGCCGAGTCCGTGTCGCCGAGCGCCTCTATGAGCGCGGGACCCGGGATTCCCTGCCGTACGGAGCCGAGTGCCTGCCGCAGCGCGTCGGTCACCTGCTCGTTGCCCGGCCGCTCGGCGAGCAGGTCGAGCGTGTGCTGCACCGACCCGTCCAAGGTCTCCCCGCGGGCGAGCCCGTGCACGAGTACGGCGAGGGCGCCGGCCGCGAGCTGGGCGGTGGCGTGGCCATGGGTCTGGGCCGCGCACTCGACGGCGAGCTGGAGGACGAGCTGGGGCTCCCAGCCGACGAGCAGCCCGAACGGCGCGGACCGGGTGAGTGCGGCCGAGTCGCGTGCGGAGGGGTTCTTGGGCAGGGCGAGGGTGCCCATGGTGGCGTCGCCGAAGCCGATCAGGCATTCGCGGGTGGGAGCGCGGCGGGTGTACAGCCACTCCTCCCTTGCCAGCCAGCCGTTGTCCTTGCGGCGCTCGTCCGGCCCCCAGGCGCTCTGCGTGGCCGCCCAGCGCACATGGGCGCGGTAGACGTCGGTGGGCGGGTGCCAGGCTCCGGTGTCCCGGCGGACCTGCGCCCTGATCAGCCCGTCGACGGTGAAGAGGGTCAGCTGGGTGACGGCGGTGACGGTACCCCGCCGTCCGCGCAAGGGGACGAAGTCCACGACTCCGTCGACTCCGTGGGCCGCGCGGATCTCTTCCAGGGTGAGACGGGCGACACCCGCCCCGATGGCATCTCCGATGGCACCGCCGAGCAGGGCGCCGCGCACCCGGCTGCGAAAGTCCTGTTGTTCGGCACGGCCCCAGACAGCTGTGGTCCCAGTGCTCACCGCGCCCCTTCCTCAACAAATACCGGCGTGCGACCGCGCAAGCACTGTAATCGAACGGAATGGGGTGTCTCAGGGGTCGAACGGAATGTACTCAGTAACTCCTCAGATCCCCTTTGAAAGGCATTCCTCAGGGTTTTCCGGGTGCCCTCCCTTCTCTGCAGTGCGCGACGCGCAGCGCGTCCCGCAACGATTCGGTGGTCCGTCTCAGGGCGAACCGCACCGCCACCTCGCCCGCGGCCGCGTCCGCGAGAACGGCCTCCGCGCCGCTGAGCACCGCCTCTCCGCAGGAGACGAGTTCCGCCTCCACCTCGTCGGCGAGGCCGGACAGCATGCTGCCGGGATTGTCGGTACTCAGATAACAGGGCCTGCCCTCCGGGGAGTTCCAGGGCAGCAGGCGAAGAGGGGATTCGTCCATGGGCGTGCCTCACAGGTGTCGGTGTCTCGCCGGTGTCTTCCATCGAGTGATGCTCACCGTTCGTGTTCTGATGATCACCCTCTGCCCGTAGTCTCGGAAGAGGCGCCGGGTTGCCGCCGCACGGGACAACGGGAGGACCGCGATGACCGCCGAGCCGGCCGACGTGGACGAGGTGTCGGGGCGCGCCGCTCTGGGTCGTGCTCTGCGGTATCTCCGGGAGCGTTCGGGGAAGTCCCTGGGCCGCCTCGCGGAGGAGACGCGGTACGACAAGAGCTATCTGTACCGGCTGGAGGCAGGCCAGCGGCTGTCCAAACTGGCGGTGATGGAGGACCTGGACCGGCATTACGAGGCCGGGGGCCTGCTGGTGCAGCTGTGGAAGGCGGCTCGCCGGGAGGTGTTCAAGGACAAGTACAAGGAGTTCATGCGCCTGGAGCCGACCGCCCGGATCATGCACGTGTTCACCCTCGGCATCCCGGGCCTGCTTCAGACGGAGGACGTGGCCCGTGCCTCGTTGTCCGGCGCCCAGGCAACGGAGGCGGACGCCGAACTGGTCGAGGAGCAGGTCGTCGCTCGGATGGGGCGGCAGCAGCTGCTGTACCGCAGGCCGGCCCCGTCGGTCCGGATCATCATCGACGAGTACGCGCTGCGCCGGCCCGTGCCGGACGCCAAGGTGTGGCAGGACCAGCTGACGCATCTGGTGGACACCACCGATCTGCCCTCGGTGGTCCTCCAGGTGCTGCCGTTCTCGGCGGGGGCCCACCATCTGATGGACGGCTCGCTGACCCTGCTCTGGCAGGAGGACGGGGCCTCGGTCGCCTATACCGAGGGCAACGGCTGCGCCGAGCTCATCGAGGAACCGGCCGCTGTCACGCGCTACCGGCTGTCCTACGATCGGCTCCGGGACCGGGCGCTGCCCCCGCCGGAGTCCATCGGTTTCATCAGGGGCGTCCTGAAGGAGCAGAGATCATGAGCCGTGTCCCCGACCTCCCCACCGCGGCCTGGCGCAAGTCCAGCTACAGCGATGGTGGAGCCAACAACTGCCTCGAAGTCGCCGACGGTTTCCCGGGATTCGTCCCCGTCCGCGACAGCAAGGCCCCCACCGGACCCGCCCTCCTCGTGACCGCCCCCGCCTGGACGGACTTCGTCACCTTCGTCGCCGGGCGCTGAGCCGGCGTGCCTCCTGGGTGACCCATGGCTCCCCCCTGCCCGGCGGGGCAGGGGGGAGCCATGGCGTCAGCCCGGCAGGACCGGGAGCAGTTCGGGCAGGTGTCCGTCCGACGCGGCGGCGGCCTCGACGCGCTCCCGCGGCACTTCGCCGTACAGCGTCGTGCGCGGCTTCGCCGGACGGCCGGCCAGGTCGGCGATGGCCACGAGGTCCTGGACCGAGCGGTACGAGCCGTAGCTGGAGCCGGCCATGCGGGAGATGGTCTCCTCCATCAGCGTCCCGCCGAGGTCGTTCGCGCCCGAGCGCAGCATCTCGGCGGCGCCCTCCGCGCCCAGCTTCACCCAGCTGGTCTGGATGTTGGTGATGTGCGGGTGGAGCAGCAGCCTCGCCATCGCCGTCACGGCGAGGTTGTCCCGGTCGGTGGGGCCCGGACGGGCGATCCCGGCGAGGTACACCGGGGCGTTGGTGTGGATGAAGGGCAGGGTGACGAACTCGGTGAAGCCGCCGGTCTCCTGCTGGAGCCGGGCCAGCGTCCGGAAGTGGCCGAGCCAGTGGCGGGGCTGGTCGACATGGCCGTACATCATCGTGGACGAGGAGCGCAGGCCCGTCTCGTGCGCCGTCCTGATGACCTCCAGCCAGGTGGCCGTCGGCAGCTTCCCCTTGGTGAGGACCCAGCGGACCTCGTCGTCCAGGATCTCGGCGGCGGTGCCCGGGATCGAGTCGAGCCCTGCCTCCTTGGCCGAGGTCAGCCAGTCGCGGATCGACAGGCCGGTGCGGGTCGCGCCGTTGACGACCTCCATCGGTGAGAAGGCGTGGACGTGCATCCCCGGCACGCGCTCCTTCACGGCCCGCGCGATGTCGAAGTACGCCGTGCCGGGCAGGTCCGGGTGGATGCCGCCCTGCATGCAGACCTCGACAGCGCCGACGTCCCAGGCCTGCGCGGCACGGTCGGCGACCTGGTCGAGGGAGAGGGTGTAGGCGTCGGCGTCCGTACGCCGCTGGGCGAAGGCGCAGAAGCGGCATCCGGTGTAGCAGACGTTGGTGAAGTTGATGTTCCTGGTGACGACGTAGGTGACGTCGTCACCGACCACGTCGCGGCGCAGGGCGTCCGCGATCCGGCACAGCTCGTCCAGCGCCGGCCCGTCCGCGTGGAGCAGGGCGAGGGCCTGGTCGTCGGTGAGCTTCGTCGGATCGTCGGCGGCCTGGCTCAGGGCCTGGCGCACGTCGGCGTCGATGCGGGACGGGACCATGCCGGGCGCCGCGGCCTCGCGCAGGGCCTCCCAGTCGCCGTACACCTCGTCGAAGTCGTCACGCCGGTCACCGGTGCGGCCATCGGTGTCGATCGTGCGGTGCAGGTCGGTGCGTCCCGAGGCGTTGAAGCCCTCGTCGGGCTCCTGCCAGGGAAGCCCGACCGGGATCGCGCCCTCCCTGGCAAGCCCCGTCTCCGGGTCGGCGAGCGCCCGCACGTGCGGGAGGAGACGCGGGTCGAGCCAGGGCTCGCCGCGCTGGATGAACTCGGGGTAGATGGTCAGGCGTTCGCGCAGCGTGAACCCGGAGTCGGCGGTGCGGGCGGCGAGTTCCTCGATGTGCGGCCAGGGGCGCTCGGGGTTGACGTGGTCCGGGGTCAGCGGCGAGACGCCGCCCCAGTCGTCGATGCCCGCCCCGATCAGCAGGGCGTACTCGGCGTCCACGAGATTCGGCGGGGCCTGGATGCGGGCCGAGGGGCCGAGGATGTGGCGGGCGACGGCGACCGCGGCGGCCAGCTCCTCCAGTTCGGCGTCCGGCATCCCGCGCATCGCGGTGTCCGGCTTGGCGCGGAAGTTCTGGACGATGACCTCCTGGACGCCGTGATAGGCCCGGGCGGTCTTGCGGAGCTCGAAGAGGGAGTCGGCGCGCTCCTCGTAGTTCTCGCCGATCCCGATCAGGATGCCCGTGGTGAACGGAACGTTGGACCGGCCGGCGTCCTGGAGGACCCGCAGCCGGACCGCCGGTTCCTTGTCCGGGGAGCCGTGGTGGGGGCCGCCCTTCTCGGACCACAGCCGGGTCGCCGTCGTCTCCAGCATCATGCCCATGGACGGCGCGACCGGCTTCAGCCGCTGCAGGTCCGTCCATGTCATCACGCCCGGGTTGAGGTGCGGCAGCAGCCCCGTCTCCTCCAGTACCCGGATCGCCATGGCCCGGACGTACGCCAGGGTGTCGTCGTAACCCTCCGCCTCCAGCCACTCCCGCGCCTCGGGCCAGCGGTCCTCCGGCCGGTCCCCGAGGGTGAACAGCGCCTCCTTGCAGCCCGTTTCGGCGCCCTTGCGGGCGATGTCGAGGACCTCGTCCGGCGACAGGAACATGCCGTGGCCCGCCTTGCGGAGCTTGCCGGGCACGGTCACGAAGGTGCAGTAGTGGCAGGTGTCCCGGCAGAGCCGGGTCAGCGGGATGAAGACCTTGCGGGAGTAGGTGATCACTCCGGGGCGGCCCGCGGCCTCGAGCCCGGCGTCGCGCACCCGGGCGGCGGACGCGGCGAGATCGGTGAGGTCCTCCCCCCGCGCCTGCAGCAGGACGGCGGCCTCCGCCACGTCGAGGGCGACACCGTCGCGGGCCCGCCTCAGGGCGCGCCGCATGGCGTTGGTCGTGGGGCGCTGGGGATCGGTCATGAACCGAGCATACGAGCGCGGCACTCCGTCCGGACCAGGGCCTCTGTCGGATGGAACCGCCCGGCCTCTGCTGGCGCCTTGGCCGTTATGTCCCACTTGCCCCGTAGGCTCGGAGGGGTGATGGAAACGATCGTCTTCGACATCGGAGAGACCCTCGTCCGCGACGACCGCCACTGGGCCTCCTGGGCCAACTGGCTCGGGGTCCCGCCGCACACCGTCAGCGCGCTGGTGGGTGCGGCGGTCGTACAGGGCCGCGACCGCACCGACGCGCTGCGCATCCTGCGCCCCGACATGGACGTCGAAGAGGCGGCCCACGCCCGTACGGCGGCCGGGCGCGGCGAGCACCTGGACGAGACCGACCTCTACCCGGACGTCCGCCCGGCCCTCGCCGAGCTGCGCGCGCTCGGCCTGCGGGTGGTGATCGCCGGAGACCGGTCGGTCCGGGCCGGTCAGTTGCTGCGGGCCCTGGACCTGCCGGCCGACCTGGTCGTCACGTCCGAGGAGTGGGGTGTGGACAAACCGGACCGGGAGTTCTTCACGCACGTACTGGAGGTGTCGGGCGCCGCGCCGGACGCCACCCTGTACGTCGGCGACCACCCGGCGGAGGACCTGTTCCCCGCGAAGTCCTCGGGGCTGCGCGCGGCGCACATCCGCCGCGGACCGTACGGGCACTGGTGGGCGGATCACCCGGACGTCCTGGACACGGCGGACTGGCGCATCGACTCCCTTACGGAACTCCCCGCCCTGCTCGGCGCCCAGGAGCGGCGCAAGCATCTGGTCCTCGCACCCCGCCCCGAAGAGCCGGAGCCGGAGGCCTGATGTCCGGGGCCCGCCCGCACTTCCGCGACACGTCCGCCCGCCCGGTGGTGGTACACCTG
>NZ_JBHVCT010000014.1:0-76258 GCF_042803195.1 Streptomyces sp. NPDC057428 | reverse complement strand
CGCGCCCCACTATTGGGCCCCCCCCCCCCCCCCCCCACGCCCGGGCCCCGGCGGCATGTGGGCGGGGCCCCCCCCCACCGCCCCCTACCGGCCCCCCGGCGGGGTGGTGGTACACCGGGCGGGCGGACGGGCGGGCCGGAGGGGTGGGGCTACTTCCCCAGGACCGCCTTCATCACGTTGCGGGCGATGGGGGCGCCGAGGCGGCCACCCGAGATGTCGGAGCGGGAGATGTCCATGGCCGTCGGGTCGATGAAGACCGCGACCGCGACAGCGCGGCCGTCGGGGTTCTTGCCGTACGAGACGAACCAGCCGTACGGCACCTCCTTGGTGACGTCGTTGCCGCGCTGCGCGGTGCCGGTCTTGCCACCCACCGTCACCCCGTCGATCAGGGCTCGCTGTGCGCTGCCCTCCTTGGCGGTGAACTCCATCATCTCCTGGACCTTCTTCGCCGTCTCCTCCGAGACCGCCTGGCTCTTCAGTTTCGGCTCGTGCTGCTCCAGGACGGTCAGGTCCGGCCCCTCCAGCTTGTCGACGATGTAGGGCTGCATAAGCTTGCCGTTGTTGGCGAGGGCCGCCGTCACCATCGCCATCTGCATCGGGGTGCTCGTGAGGCTGCCCTGCCCCATGCCGGTCAGGGCCGTGCCGGGCTTGTCGAGCTTCTCGGGGTAGAGGCTCTTCGTGGCGAGCATGTCGCCGAACTCCTCGGAGTAGACGTCCTCGTTGAAGCCGAACTTCTGCGCCGTCTCCCGCATCCTGTCGTCGCCGAGCTTGGACGCCATGTCGAGGAAGACGTTGTTGCAGGAGTACTGCATGGCCGTCTTCAGCGAGGCCTTGTTGCAGACGGCGTCACCGGCCTCGCTGCCGATCTTGTTCGAGGAGAGGGGCAGCGGATACGGCGAGACGGCGTCGGTCCTGGCATCGACGTCGGTGACGACTCCGTGCTCCAGGGCGGCCGCGGCGGTGAGGATCTTGAAGGTGGAGCCGGGCGGGAAGGTCTCGCGCAGGGAGCGGTTCGCCAGCGGCTTGCTCTTGGCGTCCACCAGCGCCTGGAACTTGTCGCCCTCCTTGAAGGAGTTGCCGGCGAAGACCGAGGGGTCGTACGAGGGGGTCGAGACCAGGGCCAGCACCATGCCCGTGGCGGGGTCGAGCGCGACGACGGCGCCGCGGGCGTCCAGATCCGTCAGCCCCTTGTAGGCCGCCTCCTGCGCCTTGGGGTCGATCGTCGTGATGACGTCTCCGCCGCGCCGGGGCTCACCGGTGAGGATGTCCTTGGCGTGCCGGAAGGCGAACCGCTCGTCCTGGCCGCTGAGGATGCTGTCGTACGTCTTCTCCAGGAGTGACATGCCCTGAGCCTGGGACGCGTAGCCGGTGACGGGTGCGTACATGGGGCCGTATCTGAAGGTGCGCTGGTACTTGAAGTCGGTACCCGAGACCTCCTTCGACCCGGTGATCGCCTTACCGCCGACGATGATGTCGCCGCGCGGGGTCGCGAACTGAGTGATCTTCACCCTGCGGTTGAACTCGTGTCCGGCCAGCTCCTCGCTCCTGGCGAACTGCAGCCAGTTGGTCCGGATCAGCAGAGCCAGCATCAGGATCCCGCAGAAGATGGCTATGTGACGCAAGGGTCTGTTCATCGAGCTCCCGCTCCCCGGCAGCCGGGCACACGCGCACAGGCCGCTCCATCGATGTCCGTAAGTGAAAGATGCGGTTCCGGCGCACGTGGTTGCACTCCGGGTGGCGCTCCACGCCGCCTGCCACCGCTACAGGAACGCCGCGTAGGCATCCAGTGCCCGCAGAACCTCGGCCTCATCCGCCGGAGGCAGTTGCAGCACGACCTCCTCGACGCCCAGGTCCGCGTAGTACGCCAGCTTGCCGGGGGCCGGCACGACGGCGTACGGCACCACCTGGAGGTGCTTCGGGTCACGGCCGGCGTCCTCCCACGCCGTACGCAGCGCGGGGATCGACTCCGACAGACCGCGCCCGCCGATCGGCAGCCAGCCGTCCGCGTCCCTGGCGATCTGCGCGAAGAGCTTCGGTCCCGCCGCCCCGCCGATCAGGGTGCGGGGCCCGTTCACCGGCCCGCGCGGCCGCTGAACCGGCTTCGGATGGGCGTGACTCGCCCGGACCGACCCGAACTCGCCATCGTACGGCGTGGGTTCGTCGGACCACAGGGCTCGCATCAGGGCCAGCCGGTCACTGCCGAGCGCGCGTCGGGTCGACCACTCGACGCCGTGGTCCGCGGCCTCCTCGACGTTCCAGCCGAAGCCGACGCCGAGCGTGAAGCGGCCACCCGATAGGTGGTCCAGCGTGGCGGCCTGCTTCGCCAGGTCGATGGGGTCGTGCTGGGCGATCAGCGTGATGCCGGTACCGAGGGCCAGCCGTTCGGTGACGGCCGCCGCCTGCCCCAGCGCGACGAAGGGGTCGAGAGTGCGCCCGTACTCGGCCGGCAGATCGCCGCCCGCGGGGTAGGGCGTCTCCCGGCTCACCGGGATGTGGGTGTGCTCGGGCAGGTACAACCCGGCGAATCCCCGCTGCTCCAGCTCGCGCGCGAGCCGGACCGGCGTGATCGTCTCGTCGGTGAGGAAGATCGTTGTGGCGATCCGCATGCGAGGCACCTCCGTCGTCGTCCGTGACGGCTCCAAGGTATGCGGTACGGCGCGCGGGTGCGTCCACTCCGAAAAGATCTTGGCTCGGTTTCGCGCCCGACTCCCCACATCATTGGTCATAGGCGATGCATCAGGTCACCCTGAACTCTCGACGCACCCCGGGTTCGCAGCTCGCGCGGTGCGGCGCCTCGGTCACGTGCGGCGGTAGATCGCCTCTATCTCCGCGTCGAAGTCCCGCGCGCGGCTGGGGAAGCGCGAGGGGGAATCAACCCGACCGACTCATCTCGACCTACTCCTGACCTTTGAGTAACCTTACTCAGCGGTGAATCCACGACCGCGCAGGAGCTGGACCATGGCCGACCGCTATCTGCACTCCACCGGCACAGCAACCGGCCGCTTCCTGACCCGCAGGACCGGGCTGCCCACACCGGCGCCGCTGCGCCGCTGGTCCGTCACAACCCAGCCCGGGTCCGGCGCCGTCAACGGCCAGGTCGTGCGGGTCTGCGGCCAGAGCCTGCTGGGGGCCTGACCGATGAGCGGCCTCGGCCTGTCCCTGGTGCGCGGAGCCGTCACCTCGCCGTTCAGGCGGGCCGGGCGGCCCGGCGCCGTACTGCCCGCCGGGCGCGAGGTGCTCGCGCCGTCCCGTATCGCCCCCGGCCCCCTCGCCGCGTACAGCAGGGTCTGCGGTTTCGCCGAGTCGGGTGTGCTGCCGCTCACCTACCCGCACGTCCTCGGCTTCCCGTCCGCCATGCGGGTCATGACCGGCCGCGGCTTCCCCCTCCCGGTGCTCGGTCTGGTCCACACCTGGATCGACATCACCCCGCACCGGGTTCTCCAGCCCTCGGACACCCTCGAAATCAGCGTGTACGCCGCAGAACTGACACCACATCGGCGCGGAACCGAGGTCACCATGGTGACGGAGGCCCGGCTCGGCTCCTGCCTCGCCTGGGAGTCCCGCAGCGGGTACCTGTCCCGGCACCCGGTCCCGGAGACGGACGCCCCCGAACCGCCGCCGCCCTCCAGAAGCACGTCGCCGGCTCCTCCCGTTCCCCCGGCCGGACCGCCCGCCGTGGCCGAGTGGCAGCTGCCCACCGACCTGGGACGGCGGTACGGTGCCGCGTCGGGCGACCGGAACCCCATCCACCTTCACCCGGTGACGGCACGGCTGTTCGGCTTCCCCCGGCACATCGCGCACGGCATGTGGACCGTCGCCCGCTGCCTGGCCGAGGAGGGCGGGGTCGGGGCCGGGGACTCCGGCCGGATCCGGTCCGTCCGGGCCGACTTCAAGGCCCCCGTGCTGCTGCCCGCCACCGTCACCTACGCCGCGGCCGGGCCTGACTTCCAGGTGCGCGACGGCAGCCGCGTCCATCTCACCGGGCGCGTGACCAGGGAGACATGAGGCCGGTTCGGGCCCGGCTCCCCACCGGGGGCCGGGTCCTCTCAGCCGGTCCTGGACTGCCAGCCGCGCCCGTGCATGAGGTTCTCCAGGCCTGCCCACGAGAAGTTCATCAGGGTGGACGCGGCCTCCTTCGCCGAGACCCCGGGCGTGACGTTGGCCCATCCCGCGAGTGCCTCGGCGGCACCCACCAGCGCCTGCGCGAGCCCCGCCACGTCCCGGTCGGGCAGGGCCGGATCATGGTGCGCCTCGCGCGCCGCCGCCCCGATCAGACCCGTCACAAACGCAACGATCTCCGCGCGCAGCGCCCCGACCTCGCCGACGAACGGCTCCCCGTGCGAGCTCGCCTGCTGGTGCAGCACAGCCCAGCCGTCCGGGTTCTGTGCGGTGTGCGTGAAGAACGCCCTCAGCCCCGCCCACAGCTGCCGGTCCGCCGGAAGGCCCGGCTCGACCGCCGCGGTCACGGCCTCCACCAGCGCCTTCGACTCGCGACGGATGCACGCGGTGAAGAGCTCCTCCTTGGAATTGAGGTAGAGGTAGACCAAGGGCTTGGAGACACCGGCCAGTTCGGCGATCTCGTCCATGGACGCGGCCCGGTATCCACGCTGCCCGAAGGTCTGCACGGCCGCGTCCATCATCTGCTGCTCACGCACCGCGCGCGGCATCCGTTTGCTCTTCACTGCACTCACGTCAGACATCCCCTCCGCCCCACTGCCACTCCCCGGTAAGACTACGGCGCCGGGCAGGCACCCACCGTGCCCCGCGGATCCGACCGGGGCCGAATGCCCGCGCATCGGCGGCAGCCCTCCCTCGTGGCCGATCGCTGTGCGGCCGCACACGCACCGGGAGCGCCCCCGGCCTCGTAGGGCCGGGGGCGCTCCCGGTGCGTGCGGTACGGGTCGTGCCTAGGCCGCGACGGGAACCCCGGCGGGCCTGGTGTCCTCGACCTCGACCTCGGGCTCGTCGACCGGGGAGGCCGACGCCGAGTTGTACGCGTCGTGGTCCAGGATCTTCTCGCGGGCCGACACGATGACCGGAACCAGCGCCTGTCCCGCCACGTTCGTGGCGGTGCGCATCATGTCCAGGATGGGGTCGATGGCGAGCAGCAGACCCACGCCCTCCAGCGGGAGGCCCAGTGTCGACAGCGTCAGGGTCAGCATCACCGTGGCGCCGGTGAGACCGGCGGTGGCAGCCGAACCGATCACCGAGACGAACGCGATCAGGATGTAGTCGCCGATCCCGAGCTGCACGTCGAAGATCTGCGCGATGAAGATCGCCGCCAGCGCCGGGTAGATCGCGGCGCAACCGTCCATCTTGGTCGTGGCGCCGAAGGGGACCGCGAAGGACGCGTACTCCTTCGGTACCCCGAGGCGCTCGGTGACCTTCTGGGTGACCGGCATGGTGCCGACCGACGAGCGGGAGACGAAGGCCAGCTGGATCGCGGGCCAGGCGCCCTTGAAGAACTGCAGCGGGCTGACCTTGGCGACCGTGGCGAGGAGCAGCGGGTAGACGCCGAACATCACCAGGGCGCAGCCGATGTAGACGTCGGCGGTGAAGGTCGCGTACTTGCCGATCAGGTCCCAGCCGTATGTGGCGATCGCGTAGCCGATGAGGCCGACGGTGCCGAGCGGGGCGAGACGGATGACCCACCACAGCGCCTTCTGGAGGAGCTCCAGGACCGACTCGCTGATGGCGAGGATCGGCTTGGCCTTCTCGCCGAGCTGGAGGGCGGCGATACCGGCGACGACCGCCATGAAGACGATCTGGAGGACGTTCAGCTCGGTGAAGGGCGTGATGATGTCCGTCGGGATGATGCCGGTCAGGAAGTCCAGCCAGGAGCCCGCGTGTTCGGGCTTGGCTCCGTCCTTGGGGGTGAGTCCGGTGCCCGCGCCCGGGTCGGTGATCAGGCCGATCGCGAGGCCGATGGCGACCGCGATCAGCGAAGTGATCATGAACCACAGGAGCGTGCGGGTGGCCAGCCTCGCGGCGTTGTTGACCTTGCGCAGGTTGGTGATGGACACCAGGATCGCGAAGAAGACGAGCGGCGCGACGGCCAGCTTCAGCAGCTGGACGAAGATGCCGCCGATCTTGTCGAGCGTGGTGACGAGCCAGCCGACGTCCTGGCTGCGGGCGAGCCACCCGAGCAGGACACCGAGGACCAGACCGGCGACGATCTGGACCCAGAAGGGGACGCTGGGTATGCGGAAGCCGGAACCGGACGGCTTGCCGGCCTCGGTCTCGGCGGTGGGTGCGGTATTCGCGGACACGGACACACTCCAGATGTGACGCGACGGGGCGTACGGGGGACGGACGTACGGGCGTGCGGTCGAGCAGGGGGACGGGGGTGCGGCGCCCGCGTCAGAGGCGGCGCCGCTGCATGATGCCGGTTCAGACGTTGCGGCGACAGACCGCGGACATACAGCGGCAGAGGTCGACGTGCAGGCGCACCACGAGCGGGACGCTCAGGGCGTGAGGGGCGCGCACGGCTGTAATCATGCCGAGCACGTTAACACTGCAACTTTGAGAACCTCAAAGGTATTCTTCTTGATCATTTTGCTGGTCGCAGTGGTCCGGACGCGCCGAAGCCCCAGTACGGGAGCAGCTGCTCCGGTCCGGGGCTTCGTCTGTACGGGTTCGTGGTGTGAGGAACCTTACGCGGCGCTTACCTGGTGACCGAGTCCTCGCGGGAGCGGTTCGCCTCGAGCCGCGCCTTGGTGCGGTCGACCGTCGAGACGAGCTGCTCGGACATCTCGTCGCGCTGCTTGCGCAGCAGGACGTAACTGAGGGGTGCGGAGAGCACCAGACCGAGGAGGAGGACCCAGACGACGTTGGAGCCGCCGACGCCCGAAGGCAGGACCCCGAAGTGGACCGCGACACCCGCGACGAAGAAGCAACCCACGAAGATCAGCAGACGCATCGCGGTGTACCGGATCGTTGCGCTCGGCTTGGCAGCGGACACGGCTGGCCTTCTCTCTTCGTACGACTTCCGCGGTCGCGCGGTCCATGGTCCTGTCCGACCAGTGAAGCATGCCCCGAATTCGATCAGTTCACAGGGTTGCCCGGCGCGTTCGGCGACTCCTGCCGCGAAACGGTCCACCGGAAGCCCGGCCTGCCCACCGCAAGGCGCGCGCCCCTCTACCGGAACAGCGGGAGCAGCATGATGACGTCGTCGCGGTAGTCGTCCTCGGCCACCCGGATGGCGTCCGGGATCCGGCCCACCTCCTTGTATCCGCAGGAGGCGTAGAAGCGATCGGCCCCCGTGCCTCCGCGGCAGGTGAGCCGCACCGCGCCGATACCGTCGATGGCACGGGCCGCATCGGCCGCCGCCGCCATCAGCTCGCGCCCGTAGCCCCTGCCCTGGTGGCGGGGATGCACCATCACCGTGTAGACGCCGATCCAGTGCTGCATCAGCCGGTGGGTGTTGTGGGTGAGGAAGGCCGTGGCGGCCACGATGCCGTCCTCGTCCCGCCCGACGACGAGGTGGGTGCGCCCCTCGGCCATGCCGGCCAGGTGCTTGACCAGCTCCGGCCGGACCGCCTCGGCGGTGACGGGCGGCACGAAACCGACCGCTCCGCCGGCGTTGGTGACGTCGACCCAGAGCGCGGTGACGTCGTCCCGCAGGGCACGATCAAACGCGGGGTTCACTTCAAACGTAAGCGGCATGAATGCAGATTAACCATTACGAGCGAGGGGCTTCAACCGGCGTCCACCCCGCGAGAAAGCCCCGGCCGGGGACGGCGGGCCGGGGCTCTCGGGCAGCGGGACACACAGGACGCCCGCGAGGGGCGCGCGGCGTCAGACGCGCATGGGCTGCGGGGTCTCGCGCCGGTCGGCGTCCGGTCCCGGGTACTCGCGCAGGATCTCGTACCGCGTGTTGCGCTCCACGGGGCGGAAGCCCGCGTCACGGATCAGGTCCAGCAGGTCCTCACGGCCGAGCTTGTTCGGCGTGCCGTAGTCGTCCGCGTCGTGCGTGATCTTGTACTCGACGACCGAGCCGTCCATGTCGTCGGCGCCGTGCTGAAGCGCGAGCTGCGCGGTCTGCACGCCGTGCATCACCCAGAACACCTTGACGTGCGGGACGTTGTCGAAGAGCAGCCGCGAGACCGCGAAGGTCTTCAGCGCCTCGGCGCCGGTCGCCATCGACGTGCGCGCCTGGAGGGTGTTGCGGACCTTGCCGTCCTTCATGTCGACGAAGTCGTGCTGGTAGCGCAGCGGGATGAAGACCTGGAAGCCACCGGTCTCGTCCTGCATCTCCCGCAGCCGCAGCACGTGGTCGACGCGGTGACGGGGCTCCTCGATGTGCCCGTACAGCATCGTCGCCGGGGTCTTGAGCCCCTTCTCGTGCGCGAGGCGGTGGATGCGCGACCAGTCCTCCCAGTGGGTGTTGTGGTCGACGATGTGCTGGCGGACCTCCCAGTCGAAGATCTCCGCGCCGCCGCCGGTCAGGGACTCCAGACCGGCCTCGATCAGCTCGTCGAGGATCTCGGAGGCCGAGAGCCCGGAGATCGTCTCGAAGTGGTGGATCTCCGTCGCCGTGAACGCCTTCAGCGCCACCTCGGGCAGCGCCTCCTTGAGCGCGCTGAGCGAGCGGGGGTAGTAGCGCCACGGCAGGGTGGGGTGCAGCCCGTTGACGATGTGCAGCTCGGTGAGGTTCTCGCCCTGCATCGCCTTCGCGAGCCGGACGGCCTCCTCGATGCGCATCGTGTACGCGTCCTTCTCGCCCGGCTTGCGCTGGAACGAGCAGTACGCGCAGGACGCGGTGCACACGTTCGTCATGTTGAGGTGGCGGTTGACGTTGAAGTGGACGACGTCGCCGTTCTTCCTCGTGCGCACCTCGTGCGCAAGCCCGCCGAGCCATGCGAGGTCGTCGGACTCGTAGAGCGCGATCCCGTCCTCGCGGGTCAGCCGCTCGCCGGCCCGGACCTTCTCCTCCAGCTCGCGCTTGAGTCCCGCGTCCACTAGGGCGCCTCCATCTGTCTCTGCGTTACCGATCCGGCAGCCAACCGTACTCCCCCACGTTTCGGGCGGAAGCATCCCCGCCCCGCGTCAGTCCTCGTCGGGGAGCTCACCGACCCGGTTCTCCCACTTGGTGGAGAGCACGACGGTCGTACGGGTCCTGGAGACCCCCCTCGTGCCGCTCAGCCTGCGGATCGTCTTCTCCAGGCCGTCCACGTCACCGACCCGCACCTTGAGCATGAACGAGTCGTCGCCCGCGATGAACCAGCAGTCCTCGATCTCGGCGAGGTCCTTCAGGCGGTGCGCGACGTCCTCGTGGTCGGCGGCGTCGGAGAGCGAGATCCCGATCAGCGCGGTGACACCGAGGCCGAGCGACGCGGCGTCGACGGTCGCGCGGTAGCCGGTGATGACACCGGCTGTTTCCAGCCGGTTGATGCGGTCGGTGACGCTGGGCCCGGAAAGCCCGACGAGCCGTCCCAGCTCGGCATACGAGGCCCTGCCGTTCTCCCTGAGGGCCTGGATGAGCTGCCTGTCCACCGCGTCCATATGACTGAAACCTTCCATTGTTCAGCAGTACCGCGAGCTTACGTGTAGAATCTAAGACACAACAGGGGTTACGGCCTGTAAATCTCTTCCGTTACCCGAGAAACGCTTACGAATCTTCAGGAGTGATCTTCACCGTGTACACGATCGAGATGGCCTACGCCCGGATGCGCGAGCTGCAGGACCTGGCCAACCGCTCGCGTGCCCACCAGCCCGCCGCCGCCCAGCGTGTCGACCGGATCCGCACCCCGCGGACCGGCAGGAAGCAGCGCTGACACCACCGGATCAGCCCCGGGAGCCCCCACCGAGCTCCCCCTCCCACCGGCGGTAGAGCTGGTGCGGCACCCCCGCCGCGTCCAGCACCCGCCCGGCGACGAAGTCCACCAGGTCCTGGATGTGCGTCGCCCCCGCGTAGAAACCCGGAGAGGCGGGCAGCACCACGGCGCCCGCCTCGTCCAGCGCGACCATCTGCTTCAGCGTCGAACCGCTCAGCGGGGTCTCGCGCACCGCCACGACCAGCTTCCGCCGCTCCTTGAGCGTCACGCTCGCGGCCCGCTGCAAGAGGTCCTTCGACAGCCCCAGCGCCACCCCGGCCACACAGGCGGTCGACGCAGGGACGATGAGCATCCCCTTCGCCGGGTACGACCCGGACGAGGGCCCGGCCGCCAGATCGCCGGCCGCCCAGTGGCGCACGTCCCCCACGTCGGGCCGGAAGGTGTCCGGCTTCCCGTCCGCCCCCCGCGCCAGCCAGGTCCGCAGGTCGTCCTGCCAGTGCGCGTCGCGGAAGGCGATCCCCGTCTCGTCCAGGAGCGTCAGCCTGGACGACCGGCTGACCACCAGGTCGACACTCTCACCCGCGTCCAGCAGCCCGCGCAGCACCGAGGCCGCGAAGGGCGTGCCCGATGCTCCCGACACCCCGACAATCCAAGGCCTGCGCTGCTGTTGAGTCACTGAAGTCCCGGCTGTCACACCGCCGAGCCTATCCGGCACCGGGCCTCCCGTCCGGGTCAGGCCGGTGCCGGACCCACGACTGCCCCCGTTCAGGAACCGGGCCGGGGTCCTCGTACGTTGCACCGGCAGGAGGAACAGCCATGGACAGGGGGTGACCATGACGGACACACGCACGAGCGCCACCGCACGGGCCGTCACGGCCGGAGCGGTCATGCTCGCCTGGGTCGCGCTGCTGTGGGTCCTGGAAGGTGTGGACGTCGCGACGGGCAACTCCCTGGACACCCACGGCATCAGCCCCCGCGAGCCCGCCGAGCTGGCCGACGTCGTGCCGGCCGCCTTCCTGCACAGCGGCTGGGAGCACGTGGCGTCCAACAGCGTCCCGCTGCTGGTCCTCGGCTTCATCGCCGCTCTCGGCGGCATAGGCAGGTTCGCCGCCGTGGTCCTCGTCGTGGTCGTGACGAGCGGCCTCGGCGTGTGGCTCACCGCGCCGCCGGACACGGTCACCCTCGGAGCGTCCGGCGTCGTCTTCGGCCTGTTCGGCTATCTGCTGGTCCGCGGCTTCGTCGACCGCCGCCCGCTGGACATCGTGGTCGGCGTGGTCATCGCCGCGGTCTACGGCTCGCTGCTGTGGGGCGTGCTGCCGACCGACTCCGGCATCAGCTGGCAGGGCCACCTCTTCGGGCTGGCAGGCGGGGTGGCGGCGGCGTTCCTCTTCCGCCGCCCCCGCGGACCCCGGAGCCCGGACCACGTCACGGCGTGAGGCCGCGCGCCAGCAGATCGAGCAGCGCGCAGGCGAACAGCGCGATCCCGATGAAGCCGTTGACCGAGAAGAAGGCCCGGTTGAGCCTCGACAGGTCGTGCGGCCGCACGACCCGGTGCTCGTACACGAAGGCCACGGCGACGATCAGCATGCCGATCCAGTAGAAGATCTCCGCGTCGGTCGCCAGTCCGAACCACACCAGCAGACCGGTCGTGACCACGTGGCAGACCCGCGCGCCCCACAGGGCCGCCGGAATACCGAAACGGGCGGGGAAGGAGAGCACCCCGTGGGCACGGTCGGCCTGCACGTCCTGACAGGCGAAGATCAGGTCGAAGCCGCCGATCCAGATCCCGACGGCCAGCCCCAGGATCACCGCGTCCCACGACCAGCCCCCGGTCACCGCCAGCCACGCGCCGACCGGGCCGATGGCCTGGGCGAGACCGAGGATCGCGTGCGGGAAGTTCGTGAACCGCTTGCCGTACGGGTAGACCACCATCGGCACGACCGCGACCGGCGCCAGCACCAGGCAGAGCGGGTTCAGCAGGGCGGCGGCACCGAGGAAGAGGACGAGGGCCACGATCGCGCCCGTCCACGCCGACCTGACCGACACCGCCCCGGTGACCAGCTCACGGCCCGCGGTGCGCGGGTTCCGGGCGTCGATCTCACGGTCGATGATCCGGTTGGCCGCCATCGCGAAGGTCCGCAGCCCGACCATCGCGACGGTCACGAGCAGCAGCGTGCCCCAGTGGATGCTCTCATCCAGCTGGAACATCGCGGTCAGCGCGGCGATGTACGCGAAGGGCAGCGCGAAGACCGAGTGCTCGATCATCACCAGCCGCAGGAACGCGCGTGGCTTGCTGCGCGGCTGCGGGACGGCACCGGCTGACGCCGAGGCGCTCACAGGCCGTACTCCTTCCAGCGGCGGTCGACCTTCGCCGCCGTCTCCGGGTCGGACTCGACCATCTCCGGCCAGCCCCCGTCCCGCGTGTACCCCTCCTCGGGCAGCTTGCGCGTCGCGTCGATGCCCGCCTTGCCACCCCAGAACTGCTGGTAGGAGGCATGGTCGAGATGATCGACAGGACCTTCGGTGACCGTCAGGTCCCGCGCGTAGTCGGTGTTCCCCAGCGCCCGCCAGGCGACCTCGTGCAGGTCGTGGACGTCGCAGTCGGAGTCCACGACCACGATCAGCTTGGTCAGCGACATCATGTGCGCCCCCCAGATGGCGCTCATGACCTTCTGGGCGTGCTTGGGGTACTTCTTGTCGATCGAGACGATCGCGCAGTTGTGGAAGCCGCCCGCCTCGGGCAGGTGGTAGTCCACGATGTCCGGAACGATGATCTTGAGCAGCGGCAGGAAGAACCTTTCGGTGGCCCTCCCCAGCGGCCCGTCCTCGGTGGGCGGCCGCCCGACCACGATCGACTGCAGCAGCGGCCGCTTCCGCATCGTCACACAGTCGATCTTCAGCGCGGGGAAGGGTTCCTGCGGGGTGTAGAAGCCGGTGTGGTCGCCGAACGGACCCTCCGGCAGCATCTCGCCCGGCTCCAGCCAGCCCTCGATGACGACCTCCGCCTGCGCCGGGACCTGGAGCGGGACGGTCTTGCAGTCGACCATCTCGATCCGCTTGCCCTGGACGAAGCCGGCGAAGAGGTACTCGTCGATGTCCCCCGGCAGCGGCGCCGTGGAGGCGTAGGTGACGGCGGGCGGCGCACCGAAGGCGATGGCGACGGGCAGCCTCTCACCACGCCGTGCGGCGACCTGGTAGTGGTTGCGGCTGTCCTTGTGGATCTGCCAGTGCATCCCGATGGTGCGCTTGTCGTGGCGCTGCAGCCGGTAGAGCCCCAAATTGCGGATGCCCGTCTCGGGGTCCTTGGTGTGGGTGAGACCCAGGTTGAAGAAGGAGCCGCCGTCCTCGGGCCAGGTGAAGAGCGCGGGCAGCTGATCGAGGTCCACGTCGTCGCCGGTCAGGACGACCTCCTGGACGGGAGCGCTCTCGGACTTCACCTTCTTCGGGGGCAGGTGGGTCACCGTGCCGAGCTTCCCGAACGCCTCGCGGATACCGACGAAGCCCTGCGGCAGCTCCGGCTTGAGGAGGCCGCCGATCTTGTCACTGATCTCGGCGTAGGACTTCAGCCCCAGCGCCTTGAGGAGCCGCCGGTCCGTTCCGAAGACATTCATGGCCAGGGGCATGGACGCCCCCTTGACGTTCTCGAAGAGCAGCGCGGGCCCGCCCGCCTTGTTCACCCGGTCGACGATCTCGCCGACCTCCAGATACGGGTCGACCTCGGCCTTGATGCGCTTGAGATCGCCCTCGCGCTCCAGAGCCCGGAGCAGGGAGCGAAGATCGTCGTAAGCCATGCTGTCCAGTATCGGCCACCCGCTACCCTTGGCCCGTCACCGGGGGCGGGACAGCGCCTCCCCATCTCATCTCGGGGGATCCTCCACGATGCTCAGGGCCTTGATCTATCTGCTGCCGCTGGCGCTGACGATCTACGCGTTCATCGACTGCCTGAACACCCCGGAGGACGAGGCCAAGCACCTGCCGAAGGTGGCCTGGGTCTTCATCATCCTGCTGTTCTGGATCGTCGGCCCGATCGTCTGGCTCGCCGCGGGCAAGCTGCGCACGCCGCCCGCCGGGGGCCGCACACCCTCCGAGTGGCACCGCGCGCACCGCACCACGTGGGTGGCACCCGACGACAACCCGGACTTCCTGAAGTCGCTGAAGGAAGAGAACAAGAGGGACGAGTCGCTTCTGCGGGACTGGGAGACGGACCTTCGCCGCCGCGAGGCGGAGATCAAGCGCCGGGAGGGCGGCAAAGCCCCCGAGGACCCGGCTCCCCCAGCCGGCGCGTGAGCCCCTGCCCTGACGGCGTCACGTCCTCATGACGAGAGCAGCTGCCCCAGCCGGTTGAGCAGGGGCAGCAAGGCCGTGCGCTCCTCGGGTGTGAGCGCCTCCAGAGCGCCGTGGACCACGCGCATCTCGGCGCGGATCCGGTGCGCCAGCTCGGCGCCCTCCGCGGTGCGGGCGGCCATCTTGGAGCGGCGGTCGCCGGGCGCCGGGGTGCGCGTCACCAGACCGCGGACCTCCATCCGGCCGATCAGGCCGGTGGCGTTGGACGCGTCGCACACCAGATGACTGGCCAGCGCACTCATGGGCATGGGTTCATTGAGGGCGATCAGCGCCCGCGCCTGAGAGGAGCTGAGGCCATGCCGTCCGGCGACTGCGGTGAGGTCGTCGTGGTGGCCACGGACGACGACCGCGAGGGGCTCCAGCAGTTCGTCCGGAGCAGGGACGGCGCGGGGGGCCGGTTCCGTCGTCATGGTCGGCCATCCTTCGATCGGTGCGCGTGGTCCGGGCACCGGGATCGGTGCGCCACGCCCCCGCATTTATTTGACATGCTCAACTTTAGCCAGTTACATGAGCCAAATTGCTTGAGCATATCAAGCTTCATGTGTCGTACGTCTGCGTCTCGCGTCTCGTAGGGAGCACCCCCCATGCCCTCCGTACTCTTCGTCCTCACCGGTGCCGACCACTGGACCCTCAACGACGGCACCGCCCACCCCACCGGCTTCTGGGCCGAGGAACTCGCCGCCCCCCATCGCGTCTTCACCCAGGCCGGCTTCGACATCACCGTCGCCACCCCCGGCGGGGTCGCTCCCACCGTGGACGCCGGGAGCCTGGCCGCCGAGGCCAACGGCGGCCAGGAGCGGGCCGATGCCATCGCCTCCTACCTCGCCGCGATCGACGAGACGCTGCGCATCCCGGCCAGGCTCGAGGATGTCGTCCCCACGTCGTACGACATCGTCTTCTACCCGGGCGGCCACGGGCCCATGGAGGACCTCGCCGTCGACGAGGCGTCCGGTCGGCTGCTCACCGCGGCACTTGACTCGGGTACCCAGGTGGCCGTGCTGTGCCATGCCCCCGCCGCGCTGCTGCCCGCCCGCCGGGAGGACGGCAGCTGGCCGTTCGCCGGCTACCGCATGACCGGCTTCAGCAACGCCGAGGAGACCCTGGCGGGCTTCGCCGAGAAGGCACCCTGGCTGGTGGAGACCCGGCTCGTCGAACTCGGCGCCGAGTACAGCGCCGCCGAGCCGTGGGCCGTGCACACTGTGCACGACCGCAACCTGCACACCGGCCAGAACCCCGCCTCCTCCGAGCAGCTGGCCCGCGAGATCGTGGCGGCCCTGTGAGTGCCGCCGGGACCGCCGTGGAGACCTCGTCGTCACCGTGGCCGGGCCCCCTGGGCTGGAAGGGCTGGACCCGTTCGGCTGACACCCCGTGAACCACGAGGGCGCGACCGCGAAAGATGCGGTCGCGCCCTCGTGGCGTGCGTGCGGCCCGTGCCCTCAGACTCCCGCGTAGGAGTGCTTGCCGGTCACGAAGATGTTCACGCCGTAGTAGTTGAAGAGCCAGCAGCCGAACGCGATCAGCGCCAGGTAGGCCGCCTTGCGTCCCTTCCAGCCGGCCGTCGCGCGGGCGTGCAGGTAACAGGCGTACGCGACCCAGGTGATGAAGGACCAGACCTCCTTGGGGTCCCAGCCCCAGTACCGGCCCCACGCGTCGCCCGCCCAGATGGCGCCCGCGATGATCGTGAAGGTCCACAGCGGGAAGACGGCGGCGTTGATGCGGTACGAGAAGGTGTCCAGGGACTTCGCGGCGGGGAGCCGCTCCAGGACGGAGGACGCGAACCTGCCGGGCGCCTTGCCGTTCGCGATCTTGTTCTCGTAGCTGTCGCGGAACAGGTAGAGCAGTGTGCCGACGGCCCCGAGATAGAACACGGCGCCGCAGATGATGGCGGTGGAGACGTGGATCCACAGCCAGTAGGAGTGCAGCGCCGGCACGAGCTGGTCGCTGTCGGTGTAGAGCGTGGTGGTCGCGATGCCGAGGTCCAGCAGGACCGTGGTCACCAGCAGCAGGCCGATCCAGCGGACGTTCTTCCGCAGCGCCAGCAGGATGAGGTACGCGCCGACCGCCACCGTGGAGAAGGTGATGGAGAACTCGTACATGTTGCCCCAGGGGGCACGCCTTACCGACATGGCACGGGCCACGACCCCGCCGGTCTGCACGGCGAAGGCGACGACGGTCAGGGCGACCGCGATCCGCCCCCACAGGTCGCCCTGGAACGTGCCGCCCGCGGCGCCGGGGCCGTCCGGTACGTCACGGGACCCGGCGGCCGATCGGGTCACGACCTTGGGGCGTTCAAGCACCGCGGTGCTGCCGCCCTGCTGCCCGATCCGCACCTGGGGGGTGGGGCCGGCGGCCGCCGGTCCGCTCAGCGCGGCGGCTGTGCGGCCCACCTTGCTGCGGCTGCCGAACACCCACTCCGCGATGTGTGCGAAGAAGGCCAGGGTGTAGACGGCCATCGACGAATAGATCAGCACATTGCTGGTGTGTGCCAGATTCTCGTTGGTTGCGGCGGCGAGATTCACTTCTCAGCCCCTTCGGCAGGTACTTCGGCAGATTGTCCGGAAGGCCGTCCGGGATCGGGATCGGAGTCGGGATCAGGATCGGGCGCGCTCGGCGCCACGTCGTGGAGGGCGGCCGCCAGGCCGGCCAGTTCCTCGGGGAGCCTCGCGGACTCGCTGCGGCCGAGGCCGGCCATCTCGACGACGGTGACGCCGTCCGAACCGCGCACGGCCCGCACCCACACACGGCGTCGCTGGATGAACAGCGAACCGGCGAGGCCGAGGACGGCGCCCACCGCGCCGGTCAGCGCCCAGCCGCTGGCGGGCTGGCGCGAGATCTGGAAGCTCGCCCACTCCTTGACGCTCTCGAAGGTGATCGAGCCCGCGCCGTCCGGGAGCTTCATGCTCTCGCCGGGGCGCAGGCGCTTCTTGAGTTTGTCGCCGTTGCTGTCCTTGAACTCCTTCATCTTGGACGTGTCGAGCTGGTAGACGTTCTGCGGCAGTCCGGAGTCGACGCCGAGGCTGCCGTGGAAGCCGTTGAGCGCGAGGACCGGATAGTCGGCACCGGGGTACTGCGAGAACATCGTGCCCTTGCCGTCACCGGCGAACGTCGGGACGAAGAACGCCTGGAACCCCAGCTGGGTCTTCTTGCCGCTCTTGTCCTTGTAGCCGTCCATCACCTTGATCGCCCCGGTCGAGGTGACGTTGTTGTCGATGGGCAGCAGGGGTACCGCGCTCCGGTAGACCTCCTTGCCCCTGCCGTCCTTGACCGAGATGACCGGGGCGTAGCCGTGGGCGTTGAGGTAGACCTTCGTGCCGTCGACGACGAGCGGCTTGTTGACCTCGATGACCTTCTTCTTCGGAGCGCCGTCCGCGCCCTCGGAGTAGGTCACGCGCGCCTCGTACGTCCGGGGCGTGCCGCGCTGCGGGCCGCTGCGCTCGTACGTCCCGACGAAGTCGTCAAGGTCGAAGCTGAAGGGGACGAGGTCGTCGTTGTCGAAGAGCGAGCCGGACTTGAAGTCGTCGTACTGGGTGATCGTGTTGGCGAAGCCGTCGCCCTCGACGACCAGCTTGCCGCCCTCGGACTTGAAGAGCTGCCCGAAGGCGAACGCGACCAGCATGACGATCAGCGCGATGTGGAAGAGAAGGTTGCCCGTCTCCCGCAGGTAGCCCTTCTCCGCCGCCACCGCGTCGCCGACCGTGTGCGAGCGGAAGCGCCGCTTGCGGAGGATCCCGAGGGCGGCCTCGCGCACCTGCTCCGGGTCCGCGTCGGTGCGCCAGGTGGTGTACGCGGGAAGCCTGGTCAGCGTCCCGGGGGCACCCGGCGGGCGGCCGCGCAGCTGGCCGACGAACTGAAGGGTGCGCGGGACGATGCAGCCGATCAGCGAGACGAACAGCAGGATGTAGATCGCGGAGAACCACACCGAGCTGTAGACGTCGAAGAACTGCAGCTTCTCGTAGAGCGGGGTGACCGTGGTGTGGGCCTCCTTGAAGGTCTGCACCTTCAGTTCGTCCACGCTGTTCTGCGGGATCAGCGAGCCGGGCACGGCGCCGAGCGACAGCAGGAAGAGCAGGATCAGCGCGACCCTCATCGAGGTGAGCTGCCGCCAGAACCACCGGGCCCAGGCGATGACGCCCATCGAGGGCACGGAGGTGGCGGACTCCTCGCGCGGGGCGGTGGAGAGCTGTGCTCCCGCCTCGCCGAGATCGCGCTCGTCCGTGGTGTGCGTGTTGCTCATGGACTCAGATCCCCACAGTGAAGCCGTTGGACCAGACCTGCATCTCCTGGATGAGCACGTCCCACGCGCCCGTCAGCAGGAGTACTCCGGTCAGGATCATCATGCCGCCGCCGATGCGCATGACCCATGCGTAGTGGCGCTTGACCCACCCGAACGCGCCGAGCGCCCGGCGGAAGGCGATCGCCGCCAGGACGAAGGGGACGCCGAGCCCGAGGCAGTACGCCACGGACAGGATCGCCCCGCGGCCCGCGGTCGCCTGGTCGAACGCGAGGGCGTTGACGGAGGCCAGTGTCGGGCCCAGGCACGGGGTCCAGCCGATCCCGAAGAGGGCACCGAGCAGCGGCGCCCCCGTCAGGCCGGTCATCGGCCTCTTGTGGATGCGGAACTCACGCTGCGTCATCCAGGGCATGAGCCCCATGAAGAAGATCCCCATGAGGATCAGCAGCACGCCGAGGACCTTGGACAGCGTCCCGCTGTACTCCTGGAGCGTCTGGCCGAAGTAGCCGAAGAGCGCGCCCCCGGACACGAACACGACGGTGAAGCCTAGGACGAAGAGCGAGGCGCCTGCGACGGTCCTGCCCCGCCGTTCCTCGGCCAGGTCGGCGCCGCTGACCCCGGTGACGTAGCTGAGGTAGCCGGGCACCAGCGGCAGGACGCACGGCGAGAAGAAGGAGACGAGACCACCGAGCAGCGCGATGGGCAGCGCCACTATGAGAGCCCCGTCGGCGACCGTCGCGTTTCCGCCGGCGACCGCGGCCAGCTCGAACACCTGGGTCACTTCTCCGCGACCAGCGGGTCGATCATCTCGCGCAGCTTCCCGGCGTCGAGCGCGGCGAGCGAACGGGCGGCGAGCCTGCCCTCCCGGTCGATGACCACGGTCGACGGGATGGCCTGGGGGTTCAGGGTGCCCTTCGGGAAGCGCAGGAGCAGCTTCCCGGTCGGGTCGTAGAGGCTCGGGTAGGTGACCCCGAAGTCCTCCTCGAAGCTCACCGCGAGGGACTTCTGGGGGTCCCGGGTGTTCACTCCGACGAACTGCACGCCCTCGGCCTCGGTCTCCTTCGCCACCTTCTCGAAGTGCTTGGCCTCGGCGCGACAGGGGGCGCACCACGAGCCCCAGAAGTTGAGGACGACGACCTTGCCCTTGTAGTCGGCGACGTCCAGGGCCTTGCCCTCCAGCGTCTTGCCGTCGAGCTTCGGCGCGTCGGTGCGGTCCGCCGCGGCGACGGTCGAGATCCCGCCACTGCCGGTCACGAAGTTCGTGTTGCCGCCGCCGCCTGCCCTGGTGCCGTCACCACTGCACGCGGACAGGGTCAGCGCGCCTGCCGCTGCGATGGCGGCGAGCAGGGTGAAGCGGCGTCGGGATGCGCGGCCAGTGCTCATGTGAAAAGTTTCGCATGGCAGTTCCGGGGATCTTGCGCACCCCCCTCGGTGCCCGTAAAGCCCCTTGTCAAGCTTGCTTAAAGAAGGTGTTCCAGCCTCCGTCGGGCGCCTTGCCGACCTCGAGCGAACGAAGCTTCTCCAGCACTGCCGGGTCCTGCGCGTCGAGCCAGTCGACGAACTGCCGGAAGGAGACGAGGCGCACGTCCGGCTTGCCCGCGATGTGCTTGAGCGCCGCCTCGACGGCGTCCATATAGATGCCGCCGTTCCACTCCTCGAAGTGGTTGCCGATGTAGAAGGGCGCGCGATTCGTCTCGTAGGCGCGGTCGAACCCGGCGATGTACGCCTCGGTGGCCTGGGTACGCCAGCCCGGATAGCGCGAGGGCATGCCGTTGGTCGAATTCACCGACTGGTTGGCGAGGATGTTGTAGTCCATGGACAGGACTTCGAAGGTGTGGCCGGGGAAAGGGATGCCCTGCAGCGGGAGGTCCCAGACTCCCTGGCGCTTCTCGGGCCACTTCTGGGTTCCGCCGGGCGAGCTCGCGTCGTAACGCCAGCCCAGCTGTTTCGCGGCGGGGAGCAGATTGTCCTGGCCGAGAAGGCAGGGCGTACGGCTGCCGACGAGTTCCTTGCGGTAGTCGAAAGGCAGCGGATCGAGGTCCGTCCACCCGGTGTTCGTACGCCATTCGGTGACGAACGAGACGGCCTGGTCGACCTCGCTCCGCCATTGCTCGGGGGTCCAGTTCCCGACGGATCCCGAGCCGCCGCAGAAATGCCCGTTGAAGTGGGTGCCGATCTCGTGCCCTTCGAGCCAGGCCTGGCGGACGTACTTCAGTGTCTGCTTCACGTGGTCGTCGGTGAGATAGCCGATGTCCGAGGCGCCCCTGGGATTGTTCGGCGGGCGGTAGAGGGACTTCTTCGACTCGGGCAGCGCATAGAGTCCGGAGAGGAAGAAGGTCATCGCCGCGTCGTGTTCCTCGGCGAGTTCGAGAAAGCGCGGGAAGAGCCCGTTGCCGACCTCGCCCGCTCCGTCCCAGGAAAAGATCACGAACTGCGGAGGCGTCTGTCCCGGTTCGAGGCGTACCGGGGCGGCGGGCTGCTTCGGCTGCTTTCCGGTGTCCGCCGTGGAACCGTCACCGATCAGCCTGATGCTCTTCTCGGGAGTGCCTCCGCCGTTACCGTGCGCCCCCTTGCCGCCCTTACCGCTCTTCTCGGGCTCCGGCCTGCCACTGTCCGACGACCCGAGGGCGCCGCAACCGGCCATCGAGAGTGCGGCTGCGGCTCCGAGTCCTGCGCCGAGCAGGCCCCTTCGGTTCATGTCACGCATAGCGTCCCCATCTACGGTCGTATTACCTCAAGGCCATACAAACTGGCAATAGCTTAGATGAGGAGACCAACACGGCGGTTCCGCTGATAATCACAAAAGTTATTTCGTGAACAAACCTGCACATGTGCTGCACACGATCACCGGATCGGGCCGCGCACCACCCCGGTGCGCGGCCCGTCGGAGCACTACGCCCCGAATGCCTTGGACTTGCCCTTGACCGGCTTCGCACCCGCGAGCAGGTGCGCCGGAACCAGGTCCCGGGCCGGCTCGGTGTACCCGACCGACACGATCTTGTCGCCCTGGTACGTGAAGCTCGTCAGCGAGGCCAGCGTGCACTGCCGCTTGCGCGGGTCGTGCCACAGCCGTCGGCCCTCCACGAAGCTCCGGACGATCCAGATGGGCAGCTGGTGGCTGACGCAGACCGCCTCGTGCCCCCGCGCGGCGTCGCGCGCGGCGTCGAGCGCGCCCATCATCCGTACGACCTGCTCGATGTACGGCTCACCCCAGGACGGCTTGAAGGGGTTGGTGAGGTGCTTCCAGTTCTCGGGCTTGCGCAGCGCGCCGTCGCCGACCCCGAAGGTCTTGCCCTCGAAGACGTTGGCGGCCTCGATGAGGCGCCCGTCCGTGGCGAGGTCCACGCTGTGCGACTTGGCGATCGGCGTGGCCGTCTCCTGGGCACGCTCCAGCGGGGAGGCCACGACGTACGTGATGTCGCGCTTCTCCAGGTGCTCGGCGACCCGGTCGGCCATCCGGCGGCCGAGGTCGGACAGGCTGTAGCCGGGACGGCGGCCGTAGAGCACCCCGTCCGGGTTGTGCACCTCACCGTGGCGCATCAGGTGGACGACGGTGATGTCCTGGTCCGGGTACTCGCTCATGCCGTGGCCTCCGATGCTGCGCGTGCGGCGGCCGGCAGGGCGGCGGCGACCCGCTCCAGGGCGCGCTCGTCGTGTGCGGTCGAGACGAACCAGGACTCGAAGGCCGACGGCGGCAGGTAGACGCCCTGTTCCAGCATCGAGTGGAAGAAGGCCGTGAAGCGGAAGGCCTCCTGCTTCTTCGCGCCTTCGTAGTCGCGGACGGGCTCGTCGGTGAAGAACACGGAGAACATGTTGCTCGCCGCCGACACCGTGTGCGCGACGCCCTCCTTCGTGAACGCCTCACCGACCAGGGAGCGCAGCTGCGCGGAGACCGCGTCGACCTTGGCGTACGCCGCGTCGTCGAGCAGCCGGAGCTGGGCGAGACCCGCCGCCGTGGCGACCGGGTTCCCGGAGAGCGTTCCGGCCTGGTAGACGGGACCGACGGGTGCCAGGTGCGCCATCACGTCGGCACGGCCGCCGAAGGCCGCGGCCGGGAAGCCGCCGCCCATGACCTTGCCGAAGGTCATCAGGTCCGGCCGCACCCCGTCGATGCCGTACCAGCCGGCCTTCGAGGTACGGAACCCCGTCATCACCTCGTCCGAGATGTACAGCGCGCCCTCGGCGGCACAGATCTCCTTCAGGCCGGCGTTGAAGCCGTCCAGGGGCGGCACCACGCCCATGTTGCCCGGCGACGCCTCGGTGATCACACAGGCGATCTCACCCGGCTGCGCGGCGAACGCGGCGCGCACGGCCTCCAGGTCGTTGTACGGCAGCACGATCGTGTCGCCGGCCTGCGCCCCGGTCACCCCGGGTGTGTCCGGGAGCCCGAAGGTGGCGACCCCGGAGCCGGCGGCGGCCAGCAGCGCGTCGACGTGACCGTGGTAGCACCCGGCGAACTTCACGACCTTGGCCCGGCCGGTGAAACCGCGGGCGAGCCGGATCGCCGACATGGTCGCCTCGGTGCCGGACGACACCAGCCGCACCTGCTCGACCGGCTCGACACGGGCGACGATCTCCTCGGCGAGCGCGACCTCGCCCTCGCCGGGCGTACCGAACGAGGTACCCCGGGCGACCGCCTCCTGGACGGCCGCGATGACCTCGGGGTGCGCGTGACCGAGGATCATCGGCCCCCACGAACACACGAGGTCGACGTACTCGCGGCCGTCGGCGTCGGTGAGGTACGGACCCGTGCCGGACACCATGAACCGGGGCGTACCGCCCACCGCGCGGAACGCGCGCACCGGAGAGTTCACGCCGCCGGGCGTCACGAGAGACGCACGGTCGAAAAGCGTCTGTGAAACTGGGGCTTCGTATGAATACGCCACTTTGGTCCTGATCTGCGATTCGGGGGATTCGGGGCCCGGCCGGATTTTCCCGGCCGCCGGTGAGCAGGGAGCACGCCCTCCCCGTATGAGGCTCGTACAACGAAAGGGCGTCAGTCTCCTCGCGTCTGCGAAACTGGGGCGTCATAGGGAAAGCTCACCCATGCCATGGTGTCAGAGGCGTGCACGGTCTTGCGGACAGGTGTTTCACCGCACGTCCGCGGGGGAGGTCACTGACGATGATCGGGTGCGCGGCGGGGCTGTGTCTCCTAAGAAGTAGTCGGGTGGATGAGATATGCATCGCGGTGGCGGAGTGGGCGAAGGGACCGACGGCCTGGGGCCCGAGCCTGCCCGGCGAGGGCGGCACCGACGCGAGGCCGAGCGGGTACGAGACGCTCAGACCGAGGGCGTACGGGACGCCCGGGCGGGTGGTACCGATGGTTCCGGGAGCAGGAGCAGTGGACGGGTGGGGGTGACCTACAAGTACTTCGGTGCCCCGGACGGGGCCACCGCGGCACGCGTGCCGATCTCGATGCGCCCCGAGGAACTGGGCGGCGACGAGCTGGGCATGGGCGGCATGTTCAGCAAGATCAAGCCGGAGACGGTGGCGGCCATGGTCCTCACCGGCATACAGGGCATACCCCTGCACAAGGTCCCACCGCTGGAGCTGGTGGTGCTCCACCCCGACTACGCGGTGGTCAAGCTGCCGATGACGGTGGTCGACCCGCTGCGCGACGTCGGCGAGGAATCCGTCGGCGCGGCGGCCTTCATCTGGTCCACCGTCCCGGACCGCGGCGGCCCGCGCGACGCGTTCAACGTCTACCAGCTGCTCCACGAGTGGCAGGACTTCTCGCACCGGCTGCACGACGCGGGGCACCAGGCCTACTGCCTGGTGTGGCCCTGATCCGAGGCTCCCTGGTGGCCGGCCCCCGCGGAGGCCGGCCACGGGTCTGTCGTGAACGGGTCCCTTCGCGTCAGTGGTAGCTGAAGTCGCCCACCGTCCAGGCGTCCACGTCCTCGATCGCGACGCGGTACATACCGCCGGTCTCCGGGATACCCACCGTGCCCTGGAGGATGCGGGCGACGTGGAAGTGGAGATGGGTCGGCGGCCCGTCCCCCCCGGCGCGTTCGGTGAAGATGGCCGAGAACTCGCCCAGGTGGGCCGAGTCCGTCAGGACCTCGGAGACACGGCGGCTCCACACCGCCTCGGGGGCCAGCCGGCCGGTGATGACGGCACCGTTGGTGACCACGGTGAGGGACATCTGATTACTGCGCCCGGACTCCACCAGTGCGGCGATGTCAACGAGCAGCTCGTCAGGCTTCGACATGGGAGCGGATTCTATGCACCCTCGCGGCGGCGCTCCCCTCCGGGACGCCCACTGCGCCCCCTTCCCGGTGGGAGGCGCGGGTGCCCGCCGGACGATATAGGAGGATGAGACCCATGACGGGAGACGAGAAGCGGGTGGTCGTCGAGACCGCACCCGGCGGGGCCGTACTGATCCGGGTCCGCGGCAGTCTGGACGGATGGTCGGGTTCCACGGAGCTGGCCGACGCGCTGACGGGCGCGGCCGACGGCGGCGGAAGCCGCACGGTGGTGGACCTCTCCGGGGTCGAGTTCGCCGACTCGGCGTGGCTGCATGCCCTTCTGGACGGCCGCCGGCAGCACGGCGCGGCGGGCATACCCCTGGTGCTGGCGGGGCCGATGACCGCGACCGTGCACCGGCTCCTGGAGGTCACGGGCACGCTCGGGGCCTTCCAGGTCGCCGACACGGTGGATTCGGCGTTCACGTGGTGACCGGTCGCGCTTACCGCGGCCGTATCGCGGGCGGCTGGTGTGACCGGAGGCCAGCCGGGCAGGCGGAGAGTGCACGGACGGGGAACAGGAAGAGCCAGTGGACGGCATGAACCCGGGGAACGGCCCGGATGACGCCGCCGGAAGCGCTGGGCCGCCCGAGGCGGTCGGGCGCGAGACGGTTCTCGTGCCCCGGAACGCCGCGTCCGCCCGCGACACCGTCACGCGTCTCCTCGCGTCCCGGCCCGCCGGGCACCGCCTGGCGGAGGTCGTCGTGGCCGACGCGCTCCTGGTGACCTCCGAACTGGTCACCAACGCGTTCCGGCACGGGGGCGGACTCACCGGTTTCACGGCCGAACTCACCGACGAGGGGCTGCTGCTGGCCGTGGCGGACGCCAGCCCCCACGCGCCGGTCACGTCCGCCCACTCGCCCAGGACGGCCCATGTCGGCGGCTACGGCTGGCCCCTGGTGTGCCGGCTGGCCGAGCGGGTGTCCATCACCTTCCACCCCGGTGGCAAACGCATCGTCGCTCTGATCGCCCTGTCCTGACGACCGGAGGGAGGTCACCGTCCCGGGTCTTCGTCCGGGACCGGCGGTCACCCACCGCCCTGTCGATCGGGCCGGGCACTGTTGGCATACTCGGTGGCATGTCCAGCGTGCCCTCTCCCCGTCCCGGATCCGTGCCGCCGCACACCCCCGTGACAGCCGCGTTCGAGCACGACGGGTGCTGGGTCGTCCAGGCACGCGGCGACCTCGACAGCGACACCGTCGACCCGCTGTTCATCGCCATGTGGGAGGCCGCGGCCGGCTACGACGTGGTCGTCCTCGACGCCACCGCCGTCACGTTCGCGGACTCCTCGTTCCTGAGCCTGCTCATCCAGGCGCACCAGCAGACGAGGCTGCGCATAGCCGCGCCGGGACCCGCACTGCGGCGACTGCTCAGCACAGCCGGCGTCGACCACCTCCTGGAGCGCTACGTCACCCTTGAGGAAGCTCTGGCCGCTCCCCACTGAACGGCCGGGCCGGCCGGGCCGTTCAGCGCGAGGGTGTCTGGGGCGGAGCCGGCCTGGCCGCTTCGTCCGCAGCCTGTTCGGGCTGCTCGCCCGTCTCGCGTGTCTCGAAGATGGCCCTGATGCCGGTGACGGTCAGGATCCGTTCGAGGAACGGCGGCGGGCCGTCCAGGTGGAGACGCACGCCCCGTGCGCTGGTGCTCCGGTGGATCTGGAGCAGGGTGGACACGCCCATCGAATCGCACATCAGCAGCTTCGAGCAGTCCAGATGAAGGGCGTCCGGACCATGGGTGTCCAGGCAGGCCTCCGCCTGCGCGGCGAGTTCGCCACTGGTGTCGTAGTCCAGGTCGCCGCCGATGCGCAGACGTACGGTGCCCGGTCCGGTCTCGGCGGTCACCGTGAAGAGTGGATGGGGCAGGGCCGTCATGCGGTGACTCCGGAGGTGTGACCGGCCGCCAGGGTGGCGTCCAGCGGGAGACGGGCGTGGTCGAGCAGCCGTACGCAGCGGGGGAAGTCCTGGAGTTCGGCCGCGAGGACGTCCAGGGCGGGCCTCAGGGACCTGGCCGGGACGTCGCGGGCGGTGAGGATGCCCGCCGTCCAGGTCAGGAAGGTCGTGAGCAGGTCGTCGTCGTCCGTGTAGAGGCCGATCGCGAGATGGTCCACGATGTGGGCGATGTCCTCCGCCGTGTGCTCCCGCTGCCGGTCCGTGTAGGACTTCATCGCCGGGAAGCGGCTCTCCATCTGGGCCATGACCTCGCGGACGAGCAGTCCCTGGTTGCGGGCGACGTAGGTGTACTCCTGGTCGGCCAGGTGGGGCAGGTCGTCCACCTGCGTACGACCGACGGCCATGTCCGGGGCGGGGATGCCGTCCGCGAGCCGCAGGGCGGCGGTGCGCGCGTCAGGGGCCCAGGCGTTGGCGCCCAGCAGGCGTGCGTAGCGCCCGTCCCGCCCGAAGGCCGCTCCGCCGGCGAGGACGGGGACCCCGACCGCCTGGCAGGCGGTGATCGCCGCGTGCGCGGTGGGCAGCCGGGTGGGCAGGGACGAGGAGAGCGCGACGATCGCCGCGCCGCTGGTGTGCAGATGGGCGATCAGGTGCGTGGTGGGGACCTGGGCCCCGAGGAAGTCGACCCGCCAGCCGCGCAGCGAGAGGACCTCCGCGAGCAGCCGGGCCGGGAGTACGTGCCATTCCCTGTCGACGCAGGCCACCGTGATCCTGCCGAGCCGGGGGACGGGGCGGGTGGACGGATGGTGGGCGAGTGCCGCGATGACCCGTTCGGCTATCGCGCTCGCGGCATGCTCCTCCGCGACGGTGAGCCGGTTCGCCGCCCACTCGGTGCCCACCTTCCTCTGGATCGGGGCGATCACGTCCAGCAAGGCGGACTCGGCGTCCAGACCGCCGTCCAGTGCGGTGAGGACGATGCCCGCGGCGGCGTGCTCGTCGCGTTCGGTCACGGCGGTCCACAGCTGGTCCCGCAGCCCCTGGAAGTCGTCCGTACCGGTGGTCACACACGTGTTCATCCGGTGTACCTGCCCCGCGTGTGGCCGTTCACCGCGCTCAGGTGCGTCGTGCGCGGCGCGGTGATCGCCACGAGGGCCATGTCGTCGTGCCTGCCGTCGCGCAGCCACTGGGACGCGAGCATCTGGATGCGCTCCACCACGGCTTCGCCGGGCAGGCCGGCGCACCCCGACAGGGCCCGCGCCAGGCGCTCCTCGCCGAAGAGCTCGTCGCCCATCGGACCGCCACGGGCCTCGGTGACCCCGTCGGTGTAGAGCAGGCAGGTCTCGCCCGGCTGCAGTTGGACCTCCACGCTGCCGGCCTCGATATGCGGCAGGGCCCCGACCAGGGTGCCGTGCGTGGTGACCTCCTCGACCGTGCCGTCGTTGCGCACCACCAGAGGGGCCGGGTGGCCCGCCGAGGTGAGGCGCAGCCGCACCTGGTTCTCCGTGCGCATGACGGAGGCGAGCACCAGGGTGGCGAAGCGGGTGTGGTGCGAGTTCAGCAGCGCTCCGTTGAGGAGCTGGAGCATCTTCACGTGGTCGTCGGCCATCGGTGTCAGCGCCTGCAGCGTGTTACGGATCTTGCCCGTGAGTACGGCGGCGTCCAGCCCCTTGCCGCAGACGTCACCCAGGACCACGAGCGACGGCTCGGCGCCCGTGCCGCCAGGGTGTACGTCGTAGAAGTCTCCGCCCACCCGCTCCCTCGCCCCGGCAGGCTGGTAGCCGCCCGCGAACTCGACGCCGTTCACCCGGTGGAGGCGGGGCGGCAGCAGATCCCGCATCAGGGTCCGGGTGATGTCGCTCTGCTCGGCGTAGAGACGGGCCGCGGAGAGCGCGGCGCCGGCACGGGCCGCGAACTGCCGGGCGAAGAGCTCCTCGCTCTCGCTGAACTCCGCCCGCCCGTCGCTGCGCAGCAGGATCAGGGCGCCCGCGGGCACCCCGTGACCGGGCAGCGGGGTGATGGCCACCGATCCGATCGTCCCGGTGAAGCCTTCGGGAAGCATCCACGCGGGCAGGGCGGCAGGGTCGATCCAGCGCGAAGGCACGGGCGGGAAGCCCTGGAGCGCCTCGCCCAGCCCGGGCACGAGGGCCGGATCGTCCGCGACCAGGACCCGGGAGGCGTCCCCGCCCGCGACGGCGTGCGCGACGGGCATCGTCCGCCCGGAGGCGGGTGTGACGACGACCGCCGCGTCGGCGAGGTACTGGGCGGCGAGGCGTGCGGTGGCCAGCATGCACCGCTCGCTGTTCAGGGAGGCCATCAGCACGTTGGACGCCTCGGCGAGGAACGTGGCCCGCTCGCGCTCCGTGGTGAGGGCCGCCTCCGCCAGCCGCTGGTCGGTGTCATCGACCAGCCACCACACGACACGTCCGTCGACACCCCACGAGGGATGGGCCTCGAAGCTCTGGCTCCCGATGCGGCCGCGGACGAAGGTGGCGGCGGCGCCCTCCCCGTCCTTCCCTCCCGGAACAGCCCCGGCCGCGGCGAAGTCGGCGTGTGCCTGTGCCAGCCAGGAAGGTGCCTTCTCCGCCATACCGGATCCGGGCGCCAGGGCATCCATCAGTGACGCGGCGGACGCGTTCACCTCGATGACGGTGCCACGCCGGTCGGCCACGACGACGGGGTAGGGGGCATTGGCCCACACACCCCTCGCGGGCTGCTCTTGAGTGATCGTGGCGGATTCCTTCGGAGGAGCCATGAGGGGGGGCCCGCCGAGGGCGAGCCGCACCACCTTCCAACTGGACGAATATTACTTTCCCTTCGGCAACCATTGCCCAGACGGGCGCCGAATGGCAACCCGCCCTCGGCTCCAGTCCCCCTCCTGGGGGGTCCCACCGGCACCTTGTCCACGGCGTGGATCCGAAACCTTCACGGCGCGCACACGAATCCGGCCCCGGGGCGCTCCGGGGCCGGACGGCGATCAGGTGACCGGTGGCGTGCGCCACAGGCGGCGTCCGGGGTGACCGGTGGTCCGGGTCCCCTCAGGCGGAGGCCTGGCGCCCGTGCCAGTCCAGGCACAGCACCAGCGCGTCGTCCACGGTCGGCCCCGAGCCGCGGTGGCCCAGCACCTTCTCAAGCAGCACCCTCGGCACCTGCGTCGCGGGCAGCAGGCGGGTTTCGCCCATCACCCTGGCCAGCGCGTGCAGGCTGTACTTCTCGCCCGCGGGTGACAAGGCGTCATACACACCGTCACTGACGAAGAACAGCCGGTCGCCGGGCTCCACGGTGAAGTGCTGGGGCGCGTAGACCGTGTCCTCGAACATCCCGAGCGGCATCTGGGCGTCCAGTTCGACCGCCTCCACCGCCCCCTTGCGCATGCGCCAGATGCGCGGCGACCCAGCGTCGATGATCTCCACGTTCCCGGTCGGGAGATGGAACCGGAGCAGCAGCGTGGCCAGGAACTGGCTCCCCTGGTACTGGCCGTAGATGGCCTGATCGGCCAGGTACGCCTGGTCCGCCAGGCTCAGGCCCGCGCGGCGGGCGTTACGCAGTGCGTTGACCGCGAGGTTGGTGAGCAGCGCGGCCTCGATGCCCTCGCCCATTCCGTTGTTGACGGTCAGGGTGAGCTCGTCGGCGGACGCCGACCAGTCGAAGTTGTCACCGTGGATGGCGTAGGCCGGCTCCAGCTGGGCGCCGATGCTGTACTCGGGACGGGTGCACGACCTGCCCGGCAGCAGCTGCCACTGCATCTCGGCAGCGAGGGTCAGTCGCTCGGCCCGCCGGGCCTGGAGGAACAGGTCGGTGTCCCGCTCCGCGACGACGATCTCGTGCGCCAGCGCGTCGGCGCATGCCTGGAGGTCCTCCACCACTGCCGCGTCGGGGCCCGTTCCGTCATCGGGCAGTGTGACGCTCAGCACGCCCTGCCTGTCGCCCCGGACACTGACCGGTACATGCACGGCTACAGTGGACGTATCGGAGTCGTGCACACAGTGCGGCTCCTGTGCACCGAAGGCTCTGCCGGGGTCACTGCTGTGGACCGGCACCGGCTTGCGGGTGTGAGGCAGTACACCGACCGGCTGGAGCTTCGTCATCGCGTAGTCGGCGACGAGCAGTTCCACCTGCGAGGCGCCGTGACGGCTCCGGATCGAGACTTGGAGCGCGTCGAAGATCTGGTGCGGGGCGGCCTCGCGGAGTACACGTTCGATGCCGCTGGGTCTGTCCACCTGTACCAGCCCTTCATTCGTTGACATATTTTCATCACGCGACTGTTCACATCGACCAGCCGGAACGGGCATATGCCCCACACGGGAGTGTCACATGCGCGAGGAGCCCTTCCAGCAGCTCGACCGGTACGCCCCGGACGAGGCGCCGGAGGTAAGACAGGTCCTCGAACTTCTCGAGGTCGCCTGGGAGCGAGGCCGCCACACGCTCACGACCGCGCCGGTCTCCGCGGCGCAGATCCGTGTGATGTACATCATCGAGCGCGAGCCCGGCATCAACCTGCGGACGCTCGGCCGGCACCTGGACGCGGCCGCCCCCTCCGTCAGCCGGTTGTGCGACCGGCTGCAGGCGGCGGGGTTCGTCCGCAGGACCCCGCGCCCCGACGACCGCCGCGAAATGCTGCTGGAGCTCACCGACGCGGGCACGGCACACCTGCGCGAAGTACGACGCCGTCGCGAACAGGGCCTGCACCAGGCGATGAAGCGCATGACCCCTGCCGCCCGTGAGGCACTCACCACCGGACTGGCGGCGTTCTGCGAGGCCGCCGCGGAGCCCTTCCTGCCGGCTGCCTGATCGCCGCAGCGCCGGCAGGCGGTCTGAGACTTCCGCCTGGACCGGAGCAGCTCCACGGGGCCGATACGCCGGATTGATCACGTTTCAGCGGGTATGGAGATCATTCTTCGGCCATTCATTGGCCGAAGAATGATCTCCAGCCGCACGGTCGGGGCTGCCGATGCAAGGAGCAGCGACTCCCGAGGAGGCACCCCGGCATGGATGACCTGCTGTTGACCCTGGCCGTCCCGGCCGTGGTCCTCGCCAGTGGGGTGTACGCGGTGTGCGACTGCCGACGGAAGCGCCGCAACCCGCCTCCGCCGTACTCCCGCCGGGCCGCCCTCACTTCCGCGCGTGAGGTGCTGAGCAGGGCCGAGGCAGTCGTCGGCGCCGCGTACGACGTCCTCGGCGAGCTCTACACCGACCCGGCCACCCCGTACCCGGCGGAGGACGCCCCGGTCGTCACCGGCCGGCGGGCCGCCGGCCGGGATCGCGGCCCGCCACGGCCGGCACCCGCTCGAAGGCGGTAGCACCAGGGCCGACCGGGAACGGCTCCCCGAACACCTTCATCTCGCGGGCCTTCGGCGCCAGCACGTTCAGGGCGGGTACCACCGGCACTCTGGGCCGCAACGCCCTGAAATCCGTCGCCGCCCCAGCCGCGCGATGACATCCTGAGCAGGTGAACGGACCAGAGATCACCCTCGAAGTAGCCACGGAACTCCGGCTCTTCGTCGCCCACGACCGCCGCCACGGACGCACGTCCGTCACCACCGACGGCTCGTCGACCCTGGGACACGTCGTGGAGTCGCTCGGCGTGCCGCTCACCGAGGCCGGACAGCTCCTCGTCGACGGCCGTCCCGTGCCCACGTCACACATCCCGGGCGCCGGCGAGCTGGTCGAAGTACGTGCGGTCCAGCGCCCCCAACAGGTCCCGGGCGCACCCCTGCGCTTCCTGCTCGACGTACATCTGGGCACGCTCGCACGCCGGATGCGACTGCTGGGCGTGGATGCCGCATACGAGAACGAGGACATCGGCGACCCCGCTCTGGCCGCCCTCTCCGCTGCCGAACAGCGGGTTCTCCTCTCCCGCGACCGGGGACTGCTCCGGCGCAGGGAGATCTGGGCGGGGGCGTACGTCTACAGCGACAGGCCCGAGGAACAACTGCGTGACGTCCTGGGCCGCTTCGCCCCGTCACTCGCGCCCTGGACCCGCTGCACCGCCTGCAACGGGGAACTCGTGCGGGCCGACAAGGACTCGGTGAGCTCCCTGCTGGAGCGGGGCACCCAGGCGTCCTACGACGTGTTCGCGCAGTGCAAGGCCTGCGACCGGGTCTACTGGCGCGGTGCCCACCACTCGCGCCTGGAGGCCGTCGTGGCGGATGCGGTACGCGAGTTCGGCGGCGCGGATAGCCAGGCCCCGACCGGCTGAGCCGGGCAGCGGCCTGTCGGGCCGGTCCCTGCTCAGAAGACGTACGCGTCGCCGGTCGACGGAGCCAGTACCTCATGGGTGCTGTTCTGCGGATTGCGGTCGCTCGCACCGCCGTTCCACACCGTGTCCACCCGCACCACGACCTCCGCCGGCTGCCCGGCGAGACCCAGCACCACCGTGGTGCGCCGCGCCTTGCCGGCCACGGGCAGCGCCCCCGTCCCGCACAGCACGGTCCGGCTGCCGCTGCGGAGGCAACCCTGGGGAAGCCGCTGACCCGCGGCCAGGGGCTCGGAGAAGCGCAGTCGCACAGTCACGTCCTCCAGGGCCGACGGCCCTCGGTTACCGGTCCGCAGCAGGACCCCGAGCCGCCGGCCCTCAAGAGACACGTGACCGTGGTGGGACACGTCCGCCTCCGGTGCGATCCCCTTCGGCGCGATCCCCTCCGGTGCGGATGCGACCTCCCTCGGCGCGGGCTCGGCCACGGCGGACAGCCCCGGGCCCAGCACGACAGCCACGGTCATCGCCGCCGCGGCGGACTTCGTCAGCACAGCACTGCGCGTCACTCGCATGGGAGGAAGATACCGATTTACCACATTCGCCCGTATTGAAGGACCGTTTAGACGCTCCTGCCCACCCGCACGGCCCACGGCTGCACCCGCACTTCCGCCGTACCGGGCACCGTGCGCCCGGGGGCCAGGCGCCGCTACCCCCGCATGACACGCTGGCCGCATGCTCATCGCTCGTTCCGTCGCTCTCTTCGTAGTGGCCGCGCTCTTCGAGATCGGAGGCGCCTGGCTCGTGTGGCAGGGCGTGCGTGAGCACCGCGGCTGGATCTGGATCGGTGCGGGCGTCATCGCCCTCGGCACATACGGCTTCGTGGCGACACTCCAGCCGGACGGCGAGTTCGGCCGCATCCTGGCCGCGTACGGAGGGGTGTTCGTCGCGGGATCGATCGCCTGGGGCGTGGTGGCCGACGGCTACCGCCCGGACCGCTGGGACGTGACCGGCGCGCTGGTCTGCCTGGCCGGCATGGCGTTGATCATCTACGCCCCGCGTGACCACTGACCTGCGCGACCGCCGCCGGCGGGCCGCCACGCGGCCCCCGCAGAAGCTCGCCCGCCTATCCTTTCCCCCGTACCGACAGCTTCCGAGGAGTTCGCATGGCCGCCACCCCCATCGCCGTCATCACCGGCGCGAGCAGCGGCATCGGCGCCGCGACCGCCAGGCAGCTGGCCGCCGCCGGATACCGCGTGGTGCTCACCGCCCGCCGCAAGGACCGCATCGAGGCGCTCGCCGCCGAGCTCACCGAAGCGGGCCACCAGGCGACCGCCTACTCCCTCGACGTCACGGACCGCGCCGCGGTGGACGAGTTCGCCACCGCGTTCCGCTCCCTGGCGGTCCTGGTCAACAACGCGGGCGGCGCGCTCGGCGCCGACCCCGTGGCGACCGGCGACCCGGCCGACTGGCGGCAGATGTACGAGACGAACGTCATCGGCACCCTCAACGTCACCCAGGCCCTGCTGCCCGCCCTCACCGCGAGCGGCGACGGCACGGTCGTGATCCTCTCCTCGACCGCCGGGCTCTCGACGTACGAGGGCGGTGGCGGTTACGTCGCCGCCAAGCACGGCGAACACGTCCTGGCCGAGACCCTCCGTCTGGAGATCGTGGGAACCCCGGTCCGCGTGATCGAGGTGGCACCTGGCATGGTCAAGACCGAGGAGTTCGCGACCACCCGCTTCCGCGGTGACGCCGAGAAGGCCGCCAAGGTCTACGCGGGCGTCGACGCGCCCCTCTCCGCCGACGACGTGGCCGACACGATCACCTGGGCCATCACACGCCCCAGCCACGTCAACATCGACCTCCTGGTGGTGCGCCCCCGGGCGCAGGCCTCCAACTCCAAGGTCCACCGGACGCTCTGACGCTCCGCCTCCTGCACCTCTGCCCCCATGCCCCTCTGCTGCAAGGGTCCGCAGGCACCGGCGGACGACCGATCGGCGAAGGCTCGCAGGCCCCTGACCGGTGCGCCGGAACGGAAGAGCCCCGGACCACGCATGTCGCGGGTTCCGGGGCTTAACGCCGGTGCCGGTCCGGGCCTCAGCCCTTCACACACACGACCTGCTTCAGCTTCGCGACGACCTCGACCAGGTCGCGCTGCTGCTCGATGACCTGCTCGATCGGCTTGTAGGCGGCCGGGATCTCGTCCACCACCCCGGAGTCCTTGCGGCACTCCACGCCCCGAGTCTGGTCCTCCAGGTCCTTCGTCGAGAACTTCCTCTTCGCGGCGTTCCTGCTCATCCGCCGGCCGGCACCGTGCGAGGCCGAGTTGAAGGCGGCGCTGTTGCCGAGACCTTTGACGATGTACGTACCCGTTGCCATCGAGCCAGGGATGATTCCGAGCTCTCCGGAGCCCGCACGAATCGCACCCTTTCGGGTCACCAGCAGGTCCATTCCGTCGTACCGCTCCTCGGCAACGTAGTTGTGGTGGCAGCTGATTTCCCGCTCGAAGGTAACGCGGGCCTTCTTGAACTCCTTGATGAGCACGCTCTTGAGCAATGCCATCATGATCTCCCGGTTGTGCTTCGCGTACTCCTGAGCCCAGAAGAGGTCGTTACGGTAGGCCGCCATCTGCGGTGTGTCCGAGACGAATACGGCCAGGTCGCGATCGACCAGCCCTTGGTTGTGCGAGAGCTTCTGCGCGACGCCGATGTGGTACTCAGCCAGCTCCTTGCCGATGTTCCGCGAACCGGAGTGCAGCGTCAGCCACACCGAGCCCTGCGAATCGAGACTGACTTCGATGTGGTGATTCCCACTTCCGAGCGTTCCCATCTGCTTCGTTGCCCGCTCCTGACGGAATTTGATCGCTTCGGCGATCCCGTCGAATCGCGACCAGAAGTCGTCCCATCCGGCTGTCGGGAAGCCGTGCAGCTTTCCGGGGTCGACGATGCCGTCGTGCATCCCCCGGCCCACCGGAATGGCCTGCTCGATCTTCGACCGGAGTCGCGAGAGGTCACCCGGCAGGTCGTTGGCGGTGAGCGACGTCTTGACCGCCGACATTCCGCAGCCGATGTCCACGCCCACCGCGGCCGGGCAGACCGCCCCGTGCATCGCGATCACCGAGCCGACGGTCGCGCCCTTGCCGAAGTGGACGTCCGGCATGACAGCGAGTCCCTTGATCCAGGGCAGGGTGGACACGTTCCGCAGCTGCCGCATCGCGACGTCCTCCACCGACGCCGGATCCGCCCACATCCGGATCGGAACCTGCGCACCCGGTACCTCTACATACGACATAACCCCTCGATTCCCCCGAAAAAACTGAAAGCGCAAAACCGGTGCCAAGATCGGCATAGTGGTCGGCCGACCGGCATTCACAGCGGCGCGTGCGATACACATTGTGTCCATCGGCCGCTATCGAGCGGCAACCCGTTTTCGTACCGAAGGGAGCCTGGGACCGTGCGACACATGGCGTACGTACCCGGCGTCGCGCTCCTCGCAGCGCTCGTCGCCGGCTGCAGCGTCGGCTCCGGCGCCGACGACCCCGCCGCCGACAGCGAGCCGGGCAACCCGACGGTCTCGGCCGCGCCTCCGGGTAAGTACCGCACACTGCCGGAGTCCTGCCGCGCCGTACCGCGCTCCACCCTCAAGGACCTGCTGCCCGGCGCCGCCGGACTGCCCGAGGTCCAGCAGGAGAAGATCTACGAGGGCACGGCCGTCGTCACCTACGACACCGACCGCCAGGTCGGCTGCCGCTGGAAGGCGGACGCCCCGGACGCGTCCCGGAACCTGTCCATCGACTTCGAGCGCGTCGTCTCGTACGACCCCGCGGTCAGCGACGACGACCGCGCCCGTGAGGTGTACGCGAAGAGGGAGGACGACGCCGAGCTTCCCGCCCCCGGCGGCGTCACGCCCAGCGCGTCCGCGACCGGATCGCCCAGCGGAACCCCGTCCGCCTCCGGCGGCACACCCTCAGCCTCCCCCGACGCCGATGCCGCCGATCCTGACGCCGACGCGCCCGCTCCCGGGGGAACCGGCGGCGGCGCGGATCTCAGGCCCAGGCTGCTCGGCGGGCTCGGGGACGCGGCGTTCCTCGACGACGCGCTCACCCGGGCGGGGTCCACCGCCCAGCGCCGCACCGTGAGCGTGGTATTCCGCACATCGAACGTCATCGTGACCGTCCAGTACACCGAGCAGCCGGCCCTCGTGACCGAGGTCCCCGACAGCCGGGAACTGCAGGAGAAGACCCAGGCCCTGGCGCAGAAACTGGCCGAGACCCTGAGCGACTGACCCGACGCCGACGGGCCCCGGCCGTGGCACCTTCCACGCTCCGGGGCTGCTGGCCGGAGGCGGCATCCGGTCGCGGTCCGTCGTACCGTGGCCCCCGGCCCGCGTACGACCGCGGCCGCCTCCGGCCACCGGCCGCGCGGTGACCCTGACCACGCGACCGGCCCACCGACTCGACCGCCGTACCGACGCAACCGCCCGCACGACCGAGACCGCCGTGCCGTCCGAGTGAAGGAACCATGCACCGATCAGCTCCGCGACTGTCCCGCATACTCGCCTGCGCCGCCGTTCCGGTGATGCTCGTCGTCGCCGGCTGCTCGTCGGACTCCGGCGACACGAAGGACTCCGCCTCGTCGAACTCTCCCAGCGCGGAGAAGTCGGGGCCGTCCGTCGAGCCCGCGAAGTTCGCCTCGCTGCCGGACGCCTGCGGGTCGATCAGCAGGAAGACGATCGAGGACCTGGTTCCGAAGTCCAAGAACAAGGGCGGCGACCCGGACAAGTCCAGCGACACCGCGACCCGCGGCGGCTGCGCGTGGAACGGCCTGGACGACAACGGTGTGAAGGGCTCGCAGTACCGCTGGCTCGCCGTCGGCTTCACCCGCTTCGACTCGGACCAGTCGCTGGGCAGCGGCGCCAAGCGCGCGGGGGACGAGTACACCAAGCAGGTCGCCAAGGCGCAGGCCATCGAGGGCGCGAAGAAGGTCTCCGCCAACCCCGCCACGGGCATCGGCGAGCAGGCGACCGCCGTCGCGTACACCCTCACCAAGACCAGCGAGGAGTTCGAGTACGCGACGATCGTGGCCCGCACCGGGAACGTCGTCGTCAGCGTCACCTACAACGGGGCCGGATACGCGGGCGCGAAGAAGCCCGCCGCCGCCGACATCCTCAAGGGCGCGCAGACGGCCGTCAAGGAAGCCGTGGCCAAGGTCGGCACCGACGAGGACACCGACGAAGGCGCCGGGAAGGCCTCGGCATCGCCCTCCCCGAAGACATCGGGCAAGTCGACCGCGAAGGCGACGCCGTCCGCGAAGACGTCGGCGACCGCCAAGGCATCGGCCAAGACGTCGGCGACCGCCACGCACAAGTCGTGACCTGAGGCGCGCAGGAGCGCCAACTCCCCTGCACAGAGGCCGCTTTACGTAGCCCGGTATCCCTGTGGGTACCGGGCTTCGCGCCCTCCCCGCGCAGCACGCCGTGCCGGCATGTGCCAGGCTGTGCCCGCGCCGGGTGCCGAAGTGGAGCCGGTTTTCATCGAAGTCGGGAGGGGATCGCGGGTGGCCGCCATGCAGCTGACACGCACACACCGCGTGCTCATCGGGGTCGTCGTCGCCGGCGCCGTGCTCATCGCCGCGATCGGTTTCGCCGGCTCGTACGCCGCCGTACGCGAACTCGCGGAGGAGAAGGGCTTCGGCCAGTTCTCCCTGGTCTTCCCCATCGGCATCGACGCGGGCATCTGCGTCCTGCTCGCGCTCGACCTCCTGCTGACGTGGATGCGCATCCCGTTCCCGCTGCTGCGCCAGACAGCCTGGCTGCTCACCGCCGCGACGATCGCCTTCAACGGCGCGGCCGCATGGCCCGACCCGCTGGGCACGGGCATGCACGCGGTGATCCCGATCCTCTTCGTCGTCTCCGTCGAGGCCGCACGGCACGCCGTGGGCCGGATCGCGGACATCACCGCCGACAAGCACATGGAGGGCGTCCGGCTCACCCGCTGGCTGCTGTCCCCCGTCCCCACCTTCAAGCTGTGGCGCCGCATGAAGCTGTGGGAGCTGCGCAGTTACGAGCAGGTCATCAAGCTCGAACAGGACCGGCTGATCTACCAGGCCCGCCTCCAGGCCCGCTTCGGCCGCAACTGGCGCCGCAAGGCACCCATCGAGTCGATGATGCCGCTGCGCCTGGCGAAGTACGGAGTCCCGCTCGCCGACACCGCCCCGGCCGGGCTCGCCGCCGCCGGCATCGAGCCCGCACTGCTGCCCCCCGTCGCGCCGGCCGTGGCCACCGAGCAGCACCCCCAACTGCCCTACTCCCCCCACGAGCAGGACGCCCCCGGGCTCCAGGGACAGAACCCCCGGGAGCACGCGGCGCCTGAGCGGCAGGAACAGCACGACCAGCCGCAGCAGCACCCCCAGGAGGGCCCCGGCTCGCACGACAGCCCCTGGTTCGCGGCCCCCCAGGTGCCCGAGGACGCGTACGAGAGCGCATACAACCCGACATACGTCGAGGGCCTCGAACCCACCCCGGTGATGATCCCCTCGGGCCCCGGCGGCCGTACGCGCCCGCTGGGCAACGTCGGCACCATCGGAGCCGTCCCGCACCCCCGCTCGGCCGAACCGCAGCAGGTCGTGCCCCAGGCGCAGCAGGAAGGCCCTCCGGGTCAGCAGGGCCCGCAGGCCGAGGGGCAGCAGGAAGCCGACACGGCTGAATGGGCCGAGATCGAAGCCGAGTTCAGCGCGATCGCGTACGACGTGTTCACCGCGTACACGAACCAGCACCAGGACTACCCGAGCGCCGAGGTGCTCGACATACACCTCTCGGACGGCCACAACGTCCGCCACCCGCGCAGCGCCGCAATGCTCCGCAAGCTGCTGCCCGGCTTCAAGCAGCGCTTCGACAACGAGATGGCCGCGGACCACATCGCGTAGGACGGGCCCGGCCGCAGCAGAACGGGCGGGCCGCTGAGCGGCCCGCCCGTCCTCACGTCGCGAAGTGTTACGCGCCGAGCAGCTTCCGCACCCGGTCCGCCCCGACCGCGAGCAGCAGCGTGGGCAGACGCGGGCCGGTGTCACGGCTCACCAGCAGCCGGTACAGCAGCGCGAAGAACGACCGCTGGGCCACCTTGAGTTCGGGCGTCGGCTTGGCATCCGGTCCCAGCCCCTCCAGCACCTTCGGTACGCCGTAGACGAGCGTGGTCAGCCCGTCCAGCGACCAGTGCGAGTCCAGCCCCTCCAGCAGCAGCCGCAGCGACTCCCGGCCCCGCTCGTCGAGGGAACCGAGGAGCTCCTTGTCCGGCTCGTCACGGACGACCGTGCGGGCCTCGGCCGGGACCTGGGTCGTGATCCAGCTCTCGGCGCGGTCGAGACGGGGACGCGCGTCGTCGAGCGTCGCCAGCGGGTTCGCCGGGTCGAGCTCGCTGAGGATCCGCAGCGTCTGGTCCTCGGCACCGGCGGTGATGTCGGCGACCGAGGCCAGCGTCCGGTAGGGCAGCGGGCGCGGCGTGGCGGGGAGCTCACCGGCGGCCGTGCCGATCGCCCGGGCGTAGGCGGCCGCGTCGGCGGGCAGCACGGTCCCCTCCGCGACCTTGCGGGCCAGCGAGTCCCACTCGTCGTAGAGCCGCTGGATCTCCTGGTCGAAGGCGATCTTGAAGGACTGGTTCGGCCTGCGGCGCGCGTAAAGCCAGCGCAGCAGCGGCGCCTCCATGATCTTCAGCGCGTCGGCCGGGGTCGGCACCCCGCCCTTGCTGGAGGACATCTTGGCCATGCCGGAGATCCCGACGAACGCGTACATCGGTCCGATCGGCTGGACGCCGTCGAAGATCTCGCGCACGATCTGGCCACCCACGACGAACGAGGAGCCCGGCGACGAATGGTCCACGCCGCTGGGCTCGAAGATCACGCCCTCGTAGGCCCAGCGCATCGGCCAGTCGACCTTCCAGACCAGCTTGCCGCGGTTGAACTCGTTCAGCCGGACCGTCTCGGCGAAGCCGCACTCCGAGCAGGTGTAGTTCAGCTCGGTGGTGTCGTCGTCGTACGAGGTGACGACCGTGAGGTCCTTCCCGCAGTTGCCGCAGTAGGGCTTGTACGGGAAGTAACCGGCGGAGCCCGAGCTGCCGTCGTCCTCGTCCGCCGCGCCGGAGCCCTCGGCAGCCTCCAGCTCGGCCTCGTCGACCTTCTTCTGCTGCGGCTTCTTCCCGCCCTTCGCGACCGCCGCGCCGTCCTTCTTGGTGCGGTAGCGGTCGAGGACGGCGTCGATGTCGGCGCGGTGCCTCATCGCGTGCAGGATCTGCTCGCGATACGTACCCGCCAGGTACTGCTCTGTCTGGCTGATGCCGTCGTACTCGACACCCAGCTCGTCCAGGGCCGCCGTCATCGCGGCCTTGAAGTGCTCGGCCCAGTTCGGGTAGGCCGACCCGGCCGGCGCGGGCACCGAGGTCAGCGGCTTGCCGATGTGCGCCTGCCAGGACGCGTCGACGCCCTCGACACCGTTCGGGACCTTGCGGTAGCGGTCGTAGTCGTCCCAGGAGATCAGGTGGCGCACGGTGTAGCCGCGCCGGCGGATCTCGTCGGCGACGAGGTGCGGGGTCATGACCTCGCGGAGGTTGCCCAGGTGGATCGGGCCCGACGGGGACAGGCCGGACGCGACGACGACCGGTTTGCCAGGCGCACGTCGCTCCGATTCGGCGATGACATCGTCCGCGAAGCGGGAGACCCAGTCGGTCTCGGTGCTGCTCTGACTCGAAGCCACGGTCGGCACGTCCTTCTCTCGTGTAGGAGTCGTAGGGGCGACCCCCATCAGGGGCACACCCATTCTCCCAGGTACCGCCCGCAGCGCGAAAACGGCTTTACACCCCGTGGGATACTGGGGTGATCCTCGTCCTCTACCGAAACGGCAGCCGTCTCATGGCTTCGGTCCCCTCCCTCGCTTCCACGCTCCAGCAGCAGCTGGCGGACGCCCTGACGGCAGCCCTGCCGGAGGCCGGCACCGCGGACCCGCTGCTGCGCCGAAGCGACCGGGCCGACTTCCAGGCCAACGGGATCCTCGCGCTCGCCAAGAAGGCCAAGGGCAACCCCCGCGAGCTGGCCGACAAGGTCACGGCCGCCCTGCCGTCGGGTGAGCTGATCAAGGACGTCGAGGTCTCCGGCCCCGGCTTCCTCAACATCACACTCACCGACCGGGCCATCATCGAGACGCTCGCAGCGCGCGCCGCAGACACCGACCGCCTCGGCGTCCCGGTGAACCCCGCCGCGGGCAAGACCGTGATCGACTACGCCCAGCCGAACGTGGCCAAGGAGATGCACGTCGGCCACCTCCGGTCCGCCGTCATCGGTGACGCCATGGTCCAGATCCTCGAGTTCACCGGCGAGGAGGTCGTCCGGCGCCACCACATCGGCGACTGGGGCACCCAGTTCGGCATGCTCATCCAGTACCTCTTCGAGCACCCGGGCGAGCTGGGGCACGAGGGCGGCGGGGCCGACGGCGAGGCGGCCATGTCCTCGCTGAACCGTGTCTACAAGGCGTCGCGGGTCCTGTTCGACTCCGACGAGGAGTTCAAGGCGCGCTCCCGCGACCGGGTCGTGGCGCTCCAGGCCGGCGACCCCGAGACGCTGGCCCTGTGGCAGGGCTTCGTCGACGAGTCGAAGATCTACTTCTACTCCGTCTTCAACAAGCTCGACATGGTGATCGCCGACCCCGACATCGTCGGTGAGTCCGGTTACAACGACATGCTCGAGGACACCTGCCGCATCCTTGAGGAGACCGGCGTCGCCGTCCGCTCCGAGGGCGCTCTCTGCGTGTTCTTCGACGACGTCAAGGGCCCGGACGGCAACCCGGTCCCCCTCATCGTCAAGAAGTCGAACGGCGGCTACGGCTACGCGGCGACCGACCTGTCCGCGATCCGCGACCGGGTGCAGAACCTCAAGGCCGACACCCTGGTCTACGTCGTGGACGCCCGGCAGTCCCTGCACTTCAAAATGGTCTTCGAGACCGCCCGCCGCGCCGGCTGGCTGAACGACGACGTGAAGGCGCACCAGCTGGCCTTCGGCACCGTCCTCGGCAAGGACGGCAAGCCGTTCAAGACCCGCGAGGGCACCACCGTCCGGCTGGAGGACCTCCTGGACGAGGCGGTCGCGCGGGCCACGGCGGTCGTCCGGGAGAAGGCGGCGAACGTCGGCCTCTCCGAGGAGGAGATCGTCGAGAACGGCCGGTACGTCGGGATCGGCGCCGTGAAGTACGCCGACCTGTCGACCTCCGCCGTGCGGGACTACAAGTTCGACCTGGACCAGATGGTCTCGCTGAACGGCGACACGTCCGTCTACCTCCAGTACGCCTACGCCCGTATCCGCTCCATCATGCGCAAGAAGGGCGACGCGAATCCGGCCGCGCATCCCGAGCTGGAGCTCGCCCCGGCGGAGCGCACGCTGGGCCTGCACCTGGACCAGTTCGGCGAGGTCCTGGCCGAGGTGGCCGAGGGATACGAGCCGCACAAGCTGGCCGCGTACCTCTACCAGCTCGCTTCGCACCTGACGACGTTCTACGCCCAGTGCCAGGTGCTCAGCCCCGACAACGCGCCCGAGGTCGTCGAGAACCGGCTGTTCCTCGTCGAGCTCACCGCCCGCACCCTGCACCAGGGCATGAAGCTGCTCGGTATCCGGACGCCCGAGCGGCTCTGAGCATCCGGTGACGCCGATGGCCCCGGACACCTCACCTCACGGTGTCCGGGGCCATCGGCGCGTCCGGGTCACCTCACAGCCAGCGCCGGATCGGCTGGACCGCCACCTCACGCATCCGCTGAGCCGTTGAGCGGCGCCGCCACCGGGCCCCGTCGATCAGCACACTGTTGTCCCGGTCCTCATCGAAGTGCTCGTCCAGGGTCGCGGTGAACGCCGGATCCAGGACGGCGAGCATCACTTCCTCGTCGTGGTCGAGGGAACGGCGGTTGAAGTTCGTCGACCCGATCAGCGAGGCGACGCCGTCCACCGTGAGCGCCTTCGTGTGCATCATCGTCGGCTGGTACTCGTAGATCTTCACGCCACAGCCGGTGAGGTCCTCGTAGTGGTGCTGTCCGGCCAGCTGGCACACCCGCTTGTCGGTGTGCGGGCCGGGCAGCAGGATCTCGACGGTCACCCCCCGCCGGGCGGTGGCGCAGAGCAGCTCGATGAAATACGTGTCCGGGGCGAAGTACGCCGTCGTCAGGCGCACCCGCTCCTCGGCGGACTCCAGCACGACGCGGAGCAGGGTCTGCATGTCCTGCCAGCCGAAACTGGCCGAACCACGCACCACCTGCACGATCGATCCGCCCTGGGGCTCGATCTCGACGAACCGGTCGCGCTCGTCGAACAACTCTGCGTGGCACTCCGACCAGTTCTGGGCGAACGCGGCGGCCAGACCGTCCACGGCGGGCCCCCGCACCTGGACATGGGTGTCCCGCCACTCACGCTCGTTGCGCGCGTCGCCGCACCACTCCTCGGCGATGCCCACGCCACCGGTGAACGCCACCTCCTCGTCGGTGATGAGGACCTTGCGGTGGCAGCGGTGGTTCTGCTTGAGCGGCGAAAGGTACAGCGGCTTGCGGAACCACGCCACCTCCACCCCGGCGTCCTCCATCATCGCCAGCTGGTCCTTCTCGATCAGCCGACTGCCGAACCCGTCGAGCAGCAGCCGCACCCGCACACCCGCACGCGCCCGCTCCGACAACGCCTGCGCGAAGTCCCGCGCTATGTCGCCACGCCAGTACACGAACGTCATCATGTCCACGGTGTGCTCGGCAGCACGGATGGCACCCAGCATCGCGGCGAAGATCTGGTTCCCGTTGCGGAGCGGGACGACCTCGTTGCCCTCGGTGGCCGCGATCCCGATGAGGCGCTCCAGCCGTCGGCGCAGGCGCACGGTGCGCTCGGCGACCTGCCCGTCGGGTCTGTCGCCCACGGGTTTCTCCTCTGTGCGAGTGGACATCTTTCACCTGCTCGTCAGTGGCTGCGGGCAGGCGACACCGCCGCCGGCCCCTCGTACTCCCGGGACTCCGCCTACCCCGGAGAACGCCGCTCACAGCTGGGTGAGCTCCCACTGTGCGATATCAGGCCGGTAGAGGTACTCGGGCCTGGCCGTGATGCCTCCACCGAAAGGAGCGGCACGGGCAGCGGAGCCGTCTCGCCGCGCGAAAACGCACCACACGACCTTGCCGGGATCCCGTTCTCCCACGCCCCACCGATCTGCGAGCGCGTCGACGAGCAGCAGCCCACGCCCGGTCTCCCCGTCGGGACGCCGCACCGCAGGCACCCCGCCTCCGCTGTCGTGCACCTCCACGGACAGCACGCATCCCCCCGACTCCAGTCGCAGCCGGACCAGATACCCGCGCCCCGGCGGCACACCGTGCAGCAGCGCGTTGGTCGCCAACTCACTCACGCACACCAGCACGTCGTCGAGCCGCGCCCCGAACCCCCAGTCGGACACGGCCTCCCGCACGAACTCCCGCACCGCAGCGACCGAGCGGCGTTCACGTCGGCAGAAGCGCTCGCGCAGCAGCGGGAGTTGCATCGTCTCGTTCATGAGACAACCGTGACTCTCTGTGCCTATCGTTCAGCAGTAGGTGAACACGTACAGATCTCTTGTACGGGCCGCCGACGCGTGAAGTACGCACCAGGGCGGGGAGGCCGAACCGTATGCACCCCAGGAAACGGCAGCGCAGGAACGCGTCGGCCATGAAGCTCGTCGGCAAGCTGGTAGGCCTGTTCCGCGTCGCGGCGGACCTGACCCAGGCCCAGCTCGCGGACCGGGCAGCCGTACAGCTGGAGACGATCGCCTCCATCGAACAGGGCCGCCGCGCCCTCCTCCCCGACCTGGCCCGGCGCCTGGACGCGCTGCTGGACACGAAGGGGGCGCTGGAGACGGCGGTGGAGAACATGCCTGAGGTTGACCTGATCCCGGCGTGGGCGGAGCAGTACATGGACCTGGAGCGGGAGGCTTTGGCGCTGTCCTGGTTCGAGAACCAGGTGCTGCCAGGGTTGCTCCAGACGGAGAGCTACGCGCGGGCGGTGTTCCGTACCGACGTTCCGGCCCTCAATGACGAGGAGGTCGACAGACGGGCCTCGGCGAGAATGGGACGTCTGGAAATCCTGCACCAGCAAGAGCCGCCTACCGCAAGTTTTGTCATCTCAGAGGCGATCTTGAGGGACCGCCTCGGCGGGAACGACGTGTACGCGGACACCCTCCGGCACGTGCGTGATTGCACTGAAATCCCAGGAGTCACCATCCAGATCATGCCTCTGGGCCGACGCACGCACGCGGGCCTCTCAGGTCCTTTCATCCTTCTGGAGACCCCTGAACACCAGCGCCTCGCCTACACCGAGACCCAGCGCGGCAGCCAGTTGATCTCGGCCCCAGATGACGTAAGCATCCTGGAACGCAAATATGCGATGCTGCGAACACAGGCCCTCAACACCGAAGAATCTCGGGGCTTGCTGGAACGGCTTCTAGGAGAGCGATGAGCACCGCACTTGAGTGGTTCAAGTCGAGCTACAGCAGTGAACAGGGCGGTGCCTGCCTCGAAATCGCCGCGCACCCCTCCGCCATCCACGTCCGCGACTCCAAGACCCCCGAAGGCCCCACCTTCACCGTCGCCCCCGCCACCTGGTCGGCCTTCGCCGCGTTCGCCGCCCGGAGCTGACCGGACCAGCGGGCGATCAGGGCGCCTTGAGCAGATCGCGAAGCCTGGAGACGTAGGCACGCACGTCCCGTTCGGCGGGCAGTTCGGCGGTGGCGGCCTCCGGCGCACCCTGACCGGGCTCCCGACAGGCACGGCAGAGGCCATCGGGAAGGGCCTCCGCGCGGCCGGGCACACCGCACTTGGTGCACTCCATCATCACCCGCCGGACGGGCGTGCCTGGCGCGGGCGGCAGCGGGACGGCGGACACCAGGGGCGGGATCTTGTCCCTGAGGCGGCGGCGGACGAACCCGACCGGAGAGTCGACCCCGGCGGGAAGCCCGGCAACGAGAGCCTGCACAAGGTAGTCGGCGTCCACTCCACGCATGAACCACTCGGCGGCCAGCGGCTCCAGGATCGCGCAGTCGGCGGCGGAGAGCGCCAGCCGGGCATCAACGCGGCCGAGTCGCGCCAGGGCGGCGTACGCGGACGAGTCACGCTCCAGCACGGGCGGAACCGGCTCCGGCGTCCGCTGTTGCGGTACGGCGGGGGCCTCCGGCCGGACGGCGACGGGCTCGGCGACCTTCGGCTGCTCACGCTCGGCGCCTACGAGCGCGCCCCACCACTCGTTGTCGCGGGCGGTGCGGGACCAGAACGTGCGGAAGACCCAGCGCACTTGCCCACCCTCGCCGGTCACCAGGCACCGCACGCGTCGCAGGTACCCGGCGACGGACAGGGCTTTGAGGGCCGAACCGACCGCCTGCTGCCCGTAGAGCGGCAGCTGCTTGGCCAGGCCCTTGACGTCCATGGCCGCGCCGTCGGGGAGCTGGTCGATGAACCCGGCGATGTGCCGCTCCCGCAGCGGCAGCAGCATGAAGTCATCGCCGCAGCGAGGCTGTTGGTCCGGGACGGATCGCTTGCCGTAACCGGGATTGGCCATCGGGTACGGGCGCGAGGAGGCGGGGGCGCGCAGGGCGGAGCTAGGCTGCTGGATAGCCACGGGATCGGTCCTTCGATCTTGCGGTGAGACCCCGGCCTGGTGTTGCTAGCACCGCGTCGGGGTCGCTCTGTTTCCGCACCGTAAGCAGTCGCCACCCTCCGCTGCAACTCGGTCACGATTAGTCATACTTGCTGACCGTGACAGGTCCGGGAGGTCGGGGAGGTTTACCCAAACCCTCTTCTACCTACCGAGGTAAAGAAGGCGCTCGAATCCCGAAGTCCGCATCCCGGCCCTCGAATCCCGAAGCTCAAGCATCGGCCCCGCGCTCCGCGGGCGTCCCCCGGAAGAGTGACCGCGCACCTCCCGAAGCTCGCCCCTCGGACCCCGGCGCCCGAAGCCCGAGCTTCGAGCGCCGGTTCATGCCATGGCCTCCGCCAGGTCCTCTGCCTGCTTCAGCACTCGCTCGATCGCTGCCGGCTGCTTGTCCGGCGGATACCCGTGCTTGCGCAGGAGCCGGAGCACCCGGGCCATGATCCGGTCCCTGGCCTGCTCCTTCAGCTTCCAGTCGACGGTGACGTCCTTGCGGATCTGCTCGTACAGCTCGTGCGCGATCCGCGCGAGGACCGAGTCCTCCATCTGCTCGACCGCGGAAGGATCGGCGGCCAGGGCGTCATAGAAGGCCAGCTCGTCCTCCGTCAGCCCGAGCGTCTCGGCCCGGCCCCGGTCGGCGGACACCTCCCGGGCCAGCTCGATGAGGAACTTCATGAACTCGGCCGCCGTCAGCAGCCCGTTCGTGTACCGGTTCATCGCGGCCCGCACCCGGCTCGTGAAGCTCTCCTGCCGTGTCAGGTTGCGCGGATGGGCGTCCCTGATCTCCTTGAGCAACGCCCTTCGTAGCGCCTCGATGGCCAGGTTCGGATGCTTGGACGCCTGGAGCTTCCGCAGGAGTGATTCGTCCAGATGGGACAGGTCCGGCTTGGCCAGGCCGGCCGCGTCGTAGATGTCCACGACACCGTCGGCTGCGATGACCGAGGCGTGGAGCTGCGCGATGAGCGGCTCCACGTCCGCCGCTGTGGCCGTGTCCTGTTCCTTCCGCTCGTCGGCCGTGTACTTCTCCCGCGACTTCCGCACGGACTCGAAGAACCGGATGTCGGGCAGCAGATCCTGGACGCGCTGATCGGTCGGGCAGAGCGAGAAGGCCTGCCGGAGCAGACCTGAGTGATACATGAACCGCTGCTTTCGAGTGGCCTGTTCGAACTCCAGCCCCGGCTCCGGCGTGATCAGGAACTCCAGGACCTCGACCAGGGCCTCCCGGTAGGAGCGGGGGCCACCGACGGCGAGCGTCTGCTTCCACCGGCACCCGTGCAGGATGTCCACGATCTGCTGGTGACTCTCCCGGACGAGCTGAACCGCGCCCGCGAGGTCGGCACCCAGCATGGGATCCGCCTGATCCTGCTCGGAGTACTCGGCGAGGGCTTCCTTGATCTCCCGTATGACCCCCTGGAAGTCGACGACCAGCCCGGAGGGCTTGCCGGGCCAGGTGCGGTTGACACGGGCGATGGCCTGCATGAGCGCGGCCCCGCGCATGCGCTTGTCCAGGTAGAGGGTGTGCAGAGGCGGCGCGTCGAAGCCGGTCAGCCACAGGGACTGGACGATCACCAGCTCCAGTTCGTCCTCCGGGTCGGTCACCCGCTCCTGGATCTTCTTCAGCTGGGCGGGCGTGCGGACGTAGTCGGCAACCTCTTCGTCCGAAGCGGCGTTCCCGGTGAAGACGACTCGGATACGCCCGGTGGTGTCGGTGAGCAGCTGCGACTTCGGGTCGCGCTCCCCCTTCCAGTCCGGCCTGCGTCGGATCACTTCCTCGAACAGCCGCGCGGCAATGGCTCGGGAGGCGCAGACGACCATGCCCTTGCCCTTCCAGCCCGTCAGTTTCTCCATCTCCGTGCTGCGGGCGTCCCAGTGCTCCAGCAGTCCCCCGGCCAGCTCACGGATGCGGGCGGGCGACCCGATCAGCTCCTCGTACCGCCCGAACCGCTGCCGGGCGGCCCGCTTCTCGTCCTCGCCGAGTCCTTCGATCAGGCCTTCCGCGCGGGCGTCCAGATCATCGAGGTCCGCGTCCTTGATGAGGTCTACCTGGACGAGGTGGGGCTCGTAGAAGACGGGTACGGTCGCCCCGTCGTCCACGGCCTGAGTGAGGTCGTAGGTGTGGATGTTCCCACCGAACACGCCCTGCGTGCTGCCCGTGTGGTTGTTGATGGGGGTGCCGGTGAAGGCGATGAACGTGGCGTTCGGGAGGGCGTCGCGCAGGTTGCGGGCGTAGCCGTCGATGAAGTCGTAGTGGCTGCGGTGCGCCTCGTCGACGACGACGATCACGTCCCGGCGCGGCGAGATCTGCGGATGCCGGACGCCGGCCTTGCGCTCGGCCTCGGTGAGCCGGAACTTCTGCAGGGTGGCGAAGACGACCCCGCCGTTGCTCTTCGGCCTGTCCAGCAGCTCACGCAGTCGCCCCGCGTCATCGGCTGTTTCCAGCTCTTCCTTGATCCTCTTACGCAAGGTGTCACTGGCGACGAACGTCCGGTACAGCTGGTCGTCGAGGTCGATCCGGTCCGTCAGCATGACGAAGGTCGGACTGGACAGCTCGGGCGTCGAGGCCGCCTTCCCCACGTAGAAGAGCATCTCCTCACTCTTCCCCGCCCCCTGCGTATGCCAGACGACCCCCGCCCGGCCGTCGGTCGCAAGAGCTGACTCGGTCGCCCGGACAGCCTTGTTCACGGCGATGTACTGGTGCGCCTTGGCCAGCTTGACCGTGTTGACGTCACCGGACTTCTCGGCGGAGTACGAGAGGAAGTGACCGATCAGGTCCAGAAGTCGGCCCGGCTCGAACGCCCCGTACAGCATGCGCTCCAGAGCCCGCCCGTCCTCGCGCTGGTGCTTGCGCAGCATGCGGTCGTTGTCGTCGGCGTGCCAGGGGGCCATGTGCTGCCAGGGCGTGAACGGCGTGCCCATGCGGGCGGTGATCCCGTCGGATGCGAGCATGACGAGGAACGTGGCGAAGGTGCCGGTCTGCTTCAGTTCGCGCCGGTAGCCCTGGAGCTGGTCGTAGGCGGTGCGCGCGCTGTCGTTGCTGTCGGCCTTCTTCAGCTCGACAACGGCGAGAGGCAGCCCGTTCACGTACAGGACGATGTCGAATATGAACGTCCGGTCCTTGACGCTCTTGACTCGTACCTGGCTGACAGCGAGGAGTTCGTTGGCGTGCGGATCGCCGAAGTCGACGGGGCGAATCCTCGCGTGCCGCGTGTCGCCGGTGGCCGGATCCTCGTACGGGACGGGGACGCCACCGGTCAGCCGGTCGTAGAACCGGTGGTTCTCGCGCAGGTCGTGCTGCGTGAGCTGGGCGAGTAACAGGGGTATGGCGTCGTCGGCCACGCTCTCGGGCAGCTGCGGGTAGCGGCGCCGGATCGCCTTGCGCAGATTCGGGTACAGGACGAGGTCCCCCCACCCTTTCCGCACCCCGTACGCGGGCCCCACATCGGCCCCGTCCACGTGCTGCCACCCGATCTCGCCGAGCACACCGAGGGCGTGCAGTTCCAGCTCCTTCTCGGTGAGGCGGTCGACGGGGGGCTCGCCGGCGGGGTGGGTGCTTCTCATACGGCCTCCTCTACGACGCGAGTCGCGTCCTTGACGCGGAGCTTTCCGGTGATGAGCTGGGGGAGGAGGGTGTCGCGGAGGTCGGCGAGGGTGCGGTTCTCGGCAGACGTCTGCATCACGGTCGCATGCAGCGCGTCCAGTTCGGCCGACAACCGCGCCCGCTCACCGGCAGCGGGGAGGTAAATGCGCCAGCCGGGCATTTCTTTGAGCGGCAGCCGGTCAACAGTAGCGCCGTGGATAGTGCGACGCTTGATCTCCTCCTGAAACGAGGATGCCAAGTACGCGTGGAGAAGCAGCGCTCCACTGACCGAGTCAGATTTGCTTCGCAGCAGCGCCATGCGACGCCCCAGGCTTCCCTGAATTCCGGCTGGCATGAGGGCGGCGTCACCGAGGCGCGTCTCGTAGGAGAAGAGCACATCTCCTGCTTGTGGCTGCACGCGACGCGTCCATCGAGGGAAGTCCTCCTCGGAGAGATGGGCCGACTCGGCCAGGTCCAGGTAACCGCTCTTGAGACTGCTGATGCTGAGGAACCAGGCGCCTTCCCGCGTCTTCTGGGGTGTTGCGTGCGGGCCATCAAAGAGGGCAGCCAGGTCGCCGATGGTCTCTGGCTGACTGCTCTTTGCGGCCGATTCATAGCAGGCGCTGGCGAGGTCCAGAGCGGTGCTGCGGATCCGCTCGTTGAGCGTGATCTTGTCGTCCAGCGCACCGAGCACCTCAGCAACAGCATGCTGGTCCTTCAATTTGGGTGGCACCAGGATTTTCAGATTCTTGGCGGATCCCACATTGAAATGCTGCTGAACTGCCCCTACCGAATGAGCGGATACAAACGCACCTGAGGTTACATTGATTGAGTAGCACAAAAATCTCGGGTCCACCGCATTCCCTGGACGTGCGATGATCATATCGGAGCAGTTCGCAGGACCGAACCCGGCAGGAACAAGCGCCGCCACACCTGGCACCCCTGTCCTAACAATGACGACATCATTTTCACGCAGCCTCGACTTCGTCAGACGCTCGTGAAATTCGACACCAATGTAGACAATGCCGGAAAGATCGATACGCCCAGGTCGAATATTCTTCGAACGCAGGAAGGGAATCCCTTTCGGCACATACTCCCCTGCCATCGAGCCCACATGGCCAACTGTGATCTCGGAACAGAGACTTTCAAGGGTGGCGTGCTTCCATTCCCCCATCACACCCTCCCCAGCTGCTCATCCACAACCTTCGCCAACCGCTCCGACTCCGCGAACTGCTCCCGCAGCAAAGCCGTCAGCCGCGCGATCTTCGCCGCCACCGGCTCCGCGTCCGGGTCGACCTCCACCTCTGTCGTGCCCACGTACCGCCCCGGGGTCAGCACGTAGTCGTGCTCCGCAACCGTCTCCAGGCCCACGCTCGCGCAGAACCCGGGAACATCCGCGTACGCCGCCGCCCCCTCCGCACCGCGCCACGCCCGCACCACGTCCCCGATGCGCCCGACGATCTCCTCCGGGGTCAGCTCCCGCAGCGTCCGGTTCTTCATCACGCCGAACTCACGCGCGTCGATGAACAGGACCTCGCCCTTGCGCCCCCGCACCCACCCCGAGTGACGGCCCTTCCCCTCCGCGAGGAACCACAGGCACGCCGGGATCTGGGTCGACCGGAACAGCTGCCCGGGCAGCGCGATCATGCACATCACCAGGTCGTCCTCGACCATGCCCCGGCGGATGTCGCCCTCACCGGACTGCTTGCTGCTCATCGAGCCGTTGGCCAGGACCACGCCCGCCCGGCCGCTCGGTGCGAGCTTGCTGATCATGTGCTGGAGCCACGCGTAGTTCGCGTTGCCGACGGGCGGCGCCCCGTACACCCACCGCTTGTCCATGCCGAGCATCTCCCCGCCCCAGTCGGAGATGTTGAACGGCGGGTTGGCCATCACCACGTCCGCCTTGAGCGCCGGGTGCTGGTCGTTGCGGAAGGTGTCGGCCGGCTCGTCGCCGAGGTTGGCCTCGACCCCGTGGATGGCCAGGTTCATATGGGCCAGCTGCCAGGTGGTCTGGTTCAGTTCCTGTCCGTACACCGCGACGTTCAGCGGGTTGCCGCCGTGCGACTCGATGAACTTCTCCGCCTGCACGAACATGCCGCCCGACCCGCACGCCGGGTCGTAGACCCGCTCGCCCGGCTGAGGCTCCAGGACCTCCACCAGGAGCTGCACCACGCTCTCCGGGGTGAAGTACTCCCCGCCCTTGCGGCCCTCCTTGAGCGCGAACTCGGCCAGGAAGTACTCGTACACCTCCCCCATGATGTCCCGCGCGCCCTTACGGCGGCCGTCGTCGCCCAGTTGCTCCTGGAAGGCCAGCCGGTCCAGCAGCCTGATCAGCCCGACGAGGCGTTCCTCGTCGACCCGGCCGCTGGCGTAGATCTTGGGCAGGGTCTTCTTCAGCGCCGGGTTCTGCGCCTCGATCGCCAGCATCGCCGCGTCGATCGCCTCACCGACGGTCTGGCCCTCCACGGTCGTGCCGGCCCGTTCGAGGACGGCCTCCCAGCGGGCGGCCGGGGGCACGTAGAAGATGCCGGCGCCGGTGTACTCGCGTCGCTCCTCGAGCGTGACGAGGATGTCCTCCTCGCTCCAGCCGCCCTCCTCCCGCAGCTCGGCCTCGAGCTGTGCGCGCTTCTCACTCATCGCGGCGGAGACGTACTTGAGGAAGACGAGACCCAGCACGAAGTGCTTGTACGCGGCAGCGTCCAGGCTGCCGCGCAGTTTGTCCGCGGCCTGCCACAGGATCTGCTTCATGTCGGCGGGTTCGGTCTTCTTCTTACGGGGTGGCACGGGGAACTCGTTTCTCTCGTGGTCCAAAAAAAGGGGTGCGTCAGGCCCGGGGGCCCGGATCGGGACGCTTGCGCAGTCGCAGGTCTCCGTCCGCGACACCCGCCGCCAGCCGCTCGGCCAGTGTGTCCAGCGCTGCCAACTGGCGTCGTACATCCGCACGGTGACGTTCCGCCTCGGCCAACACCGCATCCAGATCGGCGATCTCCTCCACCGGCAGTTGCGGCAAGTCCATGTCCCTCACGCTCACCCGTCGCACGAGCGACCCACTGCCACGTTGCTGGTTTCGAGGTGCGGCCAGCAGGCGAGCCAGCGCATGAGGGCGCATCCACAGACTCTCCGGACGGACCGTCTTTCCCTCTGCCAGGTCCATCAAGTACTTCCGGTACGCGGCGATCCGCAGTCCCTGCACCGGCGCCAGCAGGACGCAGCCGCCCGCCTCATCCACCTGCGTGCGGACACCGTGTTCCGTGAACAGGAAGACATCGCCCTGCTCGGTCATCAGGCTCTGCGGATAGGCGGCGAGGTCCTCCAGCATGATGCGCCGCTCCCCGATCGGCAGAGCGCCCAGCATCTCTTCCCGGCCGATCACCGGAACACCCGCGTCCCCGATGTCGCTCTCCCTGATGCGGTGGCCGGGCAGGAGCCTGAGCTGTCCTGCCCTCAGCTGCCCACCGACCTTGAAGTGCCCGGCCCGGTCCTCCTTCCTGCCGACGCCGAGATCACCGATCCACTGCTTCAGATGGGGCAGGGCCACATACGCGTTCTGACGCGCCTCCACCGTCGCCGCGAAATGATCGAGTCCCTTCTCCGGTGCTGCGAGCCGGTGTGCAGGCAGAAGGGACCGCCCGTCCAGCAGGTACGAACTGCCGGGCCCGGCAGCGGCCACCGGCGCACGCTGGGCCTCCTGCGGCACAGGTGTACCGGCATTGCTCAGCAACGCCACGACGGTCCGCTGCCATGCGTCCCCCACCCGGCGTGCCAGACGGTCCGCGTCGATCAGCAGCACCCGGGAGTCCGCCAACGGCGGCTGGGTTCCCCTCAGCACCAACAAGGCGTGCTCGGCGCCGGTGCGGAAGGTGTGAATACGACGAGGCAACTGGACGATCGCTTCCACAGCGCCGGATTTCAGTAGGTCTTCCCGCATGCGGGTATTGGCCGTACCCGTCGCGCCACGGGGCCGCGAGAGCGTCCAGGAAGGAACGACGACCAACCCCTTGCCCCCTTCCCTGAGGCGCCCAAGCGTCTCCACCGCCCACCGCAGCGGGCCTTCCTCGTCCCGTTCGCGCTCCCCGGAGGCGTAGGGCGGATCGGCCACCACCAGGTCGGCCTGTGGAAATCCCTGTGGCACCGGTTCCCGGTCCGGCTCCGTGAACGGATCGAAGGGCAGCCGGTACTCGTCGAGCTCCTCGGGATCCGAACACACGAAAGTCTCCCCGGCTGCCCAGTGCGCGAGCAGCCGGTATCTCAGCACCGTGCGCCGCAACGCATCCGGCTCCACGGCCGCGACGCGGTTCTCTCCGTCCTCGGCGGCGAGCTCCAGCAGCACATCCCCTGTACCGGCGCACAGGTTGAGCATCGTCACAGGCCCTGCCGTCGACAGGACGGGCTGGGCCAAGGCATCGATCAGTTCGACGACGGGCCGGGGGGTCATGTCCATCGTGAGATCGGACTCCAGGCGCCCGGCCAGTCGAAGCACGGCCTCGGCAGCAGCCCCCGCGCCTCCCAAATCCGCGATCAATCCGTGCACGGTACGGAGCAACTCCGCATCGGCGGCGTCGAAGTCAGCCAGCAGGCCGGCAGGCAGGCTGTCTTCGCCACTGCCTCCGCCTTCCCCCTCCATAGCAGCGACGGCCAGCGCCCGGACGATCAGCTCGTCCGCGCCCAGCGTCCCGTGCCCGAGCGTCACCAACCGCCGCAGCCGGAGTCCCTCACGGAAGCGTTCGCCGTACGTCGGCAGAGTGCCGTCCGGGTGCCGCTCGCCGTCGGGCACGGGCCGCTCGTCCAGCCAGCCCGCGATCTCCTCCGCGTCGAACAAGGGCTTGCTCTCGGAGCCGCCGATCGCCTCGGGAAAGGAGGCGTGCCGACGCCGCCAGTTACTGACCGTGGGCCGGCCGACCTCGGCGAGCTCCTTGATCTCGCCGAGGGTCACCGGCTCGTACCGCCGCTCCGTCACAGCACAATCTCCTCCTCGCCCGAAAGAATCCGGGCCCTGCGGGCCAGGACCGCAGGGACTTGGCTGTACTTCTCGTGGCGGGCAGCCAGAGCGGGAGCGACGAGGGCCGTGAGCTCGATGGCCGTACGGAAGTCTTCCTCCAGGTGGCGGTGCGAGACGCGCTCGTGGTGAGCGATGCGGTTCCGCAGTGTCCGCATGATCTCCAGCCGGTCGTGCAGGTCCTGGCGCCGCACCCCCTTGAAGCAGTGCCGGAGGGCCGGGTTCCAGTACTTCATGTCGTAGTTGCCATGACCGCCCCTGCTGAGCAGGCCCACCCAAAAGCCGAACGACAGCGTGGCGACGACATCGCACGGAGCGGTGCTGTTCCCCTTCCGCACCAACCGCGCCTCGGCGTCACGGATGTCCTCCATCGCCCAGCGGTTCGGCTGCGCGCGCGGCAGGTTCCACCAGTCACTCCGGCCGAACTTTCCGGTGAGCTGCCGGTGGATCCTGTTGCGCAGGCTCACCTCCAGGTCACGCAGAGGGCTGTGCAGCGCCCTGGCCGCCTCCGCGTCCCAGGCGTACAGCCGCAGTGCCACCACCACGTCGCCGCGGCACTCCTCCAGGAACGGCTGGAACCGCTCCGGGGAGATGGCCTCGACTAACTGCTCCTCGCCACTGTTCGCCATCGTCCGCACTTCCTTCCGACCGGTCACCGTGTTACGGTTCCCGAGTACGCCTTGGAGTCCTGTCACCGCTTGCTTCGCCGCATAGCACACAGCCCAGGGCAGAGCCTGGTGATTCGCCCTGTACTGCCCACCGCAATTAGGCAGTGCAGGGCGTCACTGTTCCTGCCGTGAGAGTCGAGCTGACGCCCCCTCACCGCGCTGAGTTAAACCTAGCGTCTCTCCCACCAGATGGGAAGCTTCATTTGCACCCTACTTGTGAGAAGTGGGGTTCTCACTAACCATGCTAGAGATTTTTATGTCATGAAAAGCGGGCCACGACCTGTCGTGACCCGCCTCCAGAACCCTTTCAGGACCCCACGCCGCCCCGGCCTCAGCGCCCCAGCTTCTGCGCGACCTCCGTCGCCCAGTACGTCAGGATCATCCGCGCACCCGCCCGCCGGATGCCCGTCAGGCTCTCCAGGATCGCGGCGTCCCGGTCGATCCAGCCCTTCTCCGCGGCGGCCTCGATCATCGCGTACTCACCGCTGATCTGGTACGCCGCGACCGGCACGTCCACCGCGTCGGCGACCTTGGCCAGGACGTCCAGGTACGGTCCGGCGGGCTTGACCATGACCATGTCGGCGCCCTCCTCCAGGTCGAGCGCCAGCTCGCGCAGCGACTCGCGGAGGTTCGCCGGGTCCTGCTGGTACGTCTTGCGGTCGCCCCGGAGCGAGGAGCCCACGGCCTCGCGGAAGGGGCCGTAGAAGGCCGAGGAGTACTTCGCGGTGTAGGCGAGGATCGACACGTCCTCGTGGCCCGTCTGGTCCAGCGCGTCGCGGACGACACCGACCTGGCCGTCCATCATGCCGCTGGGGCCCACCACATGGGCTCCCGCGTCGGCCTGCACCTGGGCCATCTCGGCGTACCGCTCCAGTGTGGCGTCGTTGTCGACGCGGCCGTCCTCGGTCAGCACCCCGCAGTGGCCGTGGTCGGTGTACTCGTCCAGACAGAGGTCGGACATGATCACGAGGTCGTCGCCGACCTCCTGCCGCACCGCGCGCAGGGCGACCTGGAGGATGCCGTCCGGGTCCGTCCCCGCCGTGCCCCGGCCGTCCTTCTTCTCGTCCATCGGGACGCCGAAGATCATGATCCCGGAAACACCGGCCGCGACCGCGTCGACGGCGGCCTTCCGCAGCGTGTCCAGGGTGTGCTGCTGGACACCCGGCATGGCCGAGATGGCGACGGGGGTGTCGATGCCCTCGCGCACGAACGCGGGCAGGATCAGGTTCGCCGGGTCGAGCCGGGTCTCGGCGACCATGCGCCGCATGACGGGGGTCGTCCGCAGCCGGCGGGGCCGCGAGCCGGGGAAGTTTCCGTAATCGGTCATCCTTCGAGACTAGACCCGCGCACCTCACCGTTTTACCGACAGCCGAGCCGGAAAAACGCGGCCCCGGCCCGGGTGCGTGACGGTCTCAGCCACCGGCCCGGGGGCGGCGTTCCTCCTCGGCATCGCCGCGCCCCGCGCCCGTCAGGATCGCGCCCGCGACAACCCCGAAGAGCCGATCGGCGCGTGACGCCAGTGCGGGCTGGTCACCGAGCCAGGCGAGCATGGCCACCAGCCCGAACAGATCGGCCCCGTCGATATCGCTCCGCGCCACGCCCTCGGCCTGGGCACGGGTGAGGAGCCGCGCACCGGCCGCGCGCAGGGTGACGCAGGAAGCGTGCAGCGCAGACTCGGTGTCCTCGATGGCGGCTGCCATCAGAACCGTCGCGCCCCGGTACTCGGTCGTCCACTCCACGCAGTCGCGCAGCCACGAGACGAGAGCGTCTCCGGACGAATGCGAGGTCCCGAGTTCGACTGCCCGTGCCGCAAGCTCTTCGAAGCTCGTGCGCAGCAGGGCCTCGAGAAGCGCCTCGCGCGTAGGAAAGTGACGCAGCAGCGTCGCGAGCCCGACGTCGGCCCTGCGCGCGATGTCGCGCAGCGACACCTCGACACCTTGCTCGGCGATGGCGGCACCCGCGACTGCGAGCAGGTGGTCGCGGTTCTTCCTGGCGTCGGCCCGCATCGGTCCCTCTTGACTATCCGGATCAGTGGTCCATATATTCGGATCAGTGATCCGTTTACGTGGATCACTGATCCGAATCAGCGTATCCCTTAGCGCGAGCAGGAGACAGACGATGCCGGCACACACGATGAGGGCGATCCGGCTCCATGAGCACGGCGGCCCTGAGGTTCTGCGTCACGAGGAGGTGCCGATTCCCCGGCCGGGGCCGGGCGAGGTGCTCGTCCGCGTACACGCGGTCGGCGTCAACCCTCCCGACTGGTACCTGCGCGACGGGATGTCCGGCCTGCCTCCGGAGACGAGGCCGAAGTTCACCCTGCCCGTGATTCCGGGGACCGACCTGTCGGGCGTCGTCGAGGCCGTCGCCGCGGACGTGGACGGCTTCTCCGTCGGTGACGAGGTCTTCGGCCTCCTCCGCTTCCCCAGCTTCGACGGCAGCACGTACGCCGAGTACGTGGCCGCGCCCGCGTCGGACCTGGCACTCAAGCCCGCCGGCGTCGATCACGTGCACGCCGCCGGGGCACCCATGGCCGGGCTCACCGCCTGGCAGTTCCTCATCGAGCTCGGCCACGACCACCCCTCTCCCTTCCAGGCGGCGAGGCACCGTCCGGTGCCGCTCCACGCCGGCGTGACGGTGCTCATCAACGGCGCCGCAGGCGGTGTGGGGCACCTCGCGCTCCAACTGGCGAAAGAGAGGGACGCACGCGTCATCGCCGTGGCATCGGGCGCGCACGAGACGTTCCTGCGCGAGCTCGGCGCCGACGAGTTCATCGACTACACCAAGGGCCGTCCCGAGGAACTCGTGCGCGACGTCGACCTCGTCCTCGACGCCGTAGGCGGCCCCCACAGCAGGCGCCTCCTGCGAACGCTCAAGCGGGGTGGTTCCCATTTCCCCGTGTTCTTCGGCGAGTTCGACGAGGAGGAGAACACGAAGCTGGGCGTCACCGTCACAGGCACCCAGGTCCGCTCGAACGGCGCGCAGCTCGCCGAACTGGGGCGCCTGCTCGACGCGGGCGCGGTCCGCGTCGCGATCGACAGCACGTTCGCGCTCGCGGATGCCCGAGCAGCGCACGAACGAGCCGCCCGAGGGCACATCCAGGGCAAGATCGTGCTCACGGTCGCCTGACTAAGGGCTGTCCCGTAGAAACGACACCAGCCGCATACGCGGAAGAGCGGCCGAGCGCGCCGCGGCAGGCGCACGCGTCGCCGCGGCAGCCGCGCTCGGACCCGGCCAGGGAGCCGGAGCGCCCCGGTTGCTGGTGCCGGAACTGCGCGTGATCGCCGACGGCCGACGGCTCCGCATCCACCACCAGGGGCAGGAGGCCGGGACGATGCTGCTGGGGGGAAACAGCCCGGCGCGGCCCAGGCGGTCCACCTGACCGCCCGACGCCACGGCGTCACCCGACGGCAGGCAGCACCCGCGAAAGCAGACGGGCCCGGCCGCTCCGAGAAGGAGCGGCCGGGCCCGTACATCCGTCGTCGACCCTCAGGTCGTCGTCCGGCGCCGTCTCGCACCCGGACGCCGCTCGCTCGGCCGGGTCACCGGGTCACCGGCCTCCTTGGCCGCGTCCCGGCGCTGCGCGCCGTAGTCCGCCAGCGCCTGAGCCAGCTTGTGCACCGACGGCTCCGGGGACAGCACGTCGACCCGCAGGCCGTGCTCCTCGGCGGTCTTCGCCGTGGCGGGCCCGATGCACGCGATGACGGTCACGTTGTGCGGCTTGCCCGCGATACCGACCAGGTTGCGGACGGTCGAGGACGAGGTGAAGAGCACCGCGTCGAAACCGCCCCCCTTGATCGCCTCGCGGGTGTCGGCCGGCGGCGGCGAAGCGCGGACCGTGCGGTACGCGGTGACGTCGTCGACCTCCCAGCCGAGCTCGATGAGCCCGGCCACCAGGGTCTCGGTGGCGATGTCCGCGCGCGGCAGGAACACCCGGTCGATCGGGTCGAAGACCGGATCGTACGGCGGCCAGTCCTCCAGCAGACCCGCCGCCGACTGCTCGCCGGACGGCATCAGGTCGGGCTTCACACCGAAGTCGACGAGCGCGGCACCGGTCTGCTCACCGACGGCCGCTACCTTGATCCCGGCGAAGGCACGGGCGTCCAGCCCGTACTCCTCGAACTTCTCCCGCACGGCCTTCACCGCGTTGACCGAGGTGAAGGCGATCCACTCGTACCGGCCCGTGACCAGGCCCTTGACCGCACGCTCCATCTGCTGGGGCGTACGCGGAGGCTCGACGGCGATCGTCGGGACCTCGTGCGGCACGGCACCGTAGGAGCGCAGTTGGTCGGAGAGCGAGGCCGCCTGCTCCTTCGTGCGCGGCACGAGCACCTTCCAGCCGAACAGCGGCTTCGACTCGAACCAGGCGAGCTGGTCGCGCTGGGCGGCTGAACTGCGTTCTCCGACCACGGCTATGACCGGCAGGTGCCCGTCCGGCGACGGGAGGACCTTGGCCTGCTTCAGGACCTGGGCGATCGTCCCGAGGGTCGCCGTCCAGGTGCGCTGGCGCGTCGTGGTCCCCGCGATCGTGACGGTGAGCGGGGTGTCGGGCTTGCGGCCCGCCGAGACCAGCTCACCGGCGGCCGCGGCCACCGAGTCCAGCGACGCCGAAACAACCGCGGTCGCGTCGCTTGCCCCGAGCTCGGACCAGCAGCGGTCCGAGGCGGTACGCGCGTCGACGAAGCGCACGTCGGCACCCTGCGCGTCACGCAGCGGCACACCGGCGTACGCCGGCACACCGACGGCGTTCGCGATGCCGGGCACGACCTCGAAGGGCACGCCCGCGGCAGCGCAGGCGAGCATCTCCGCACCCGTGTTGCCGTCCAGGCCGGGGTCGCCCGTGACGGCACGAACGACCCGCCTGCCGCCCTTCGCTGCCTCCATGACAAGATTGGCCGCATCCCTGAGAACGGGCACTCCGGCGGGTGTTGACGCCATGTCAACAACCGTCAGCTCAGGCGTGCTTACCCCTGCCCGCGCATGGCAGCGGACGACGTCGAGAACCTCCGGTTCGGCGACAAGGACGTCCGCGCTCGCAAGCGCCTCGACGGCGCGCAGAGTCAGCAGTCCCGGGTCGCCGGGACCGGCGCCGAGGAAGGTGACATGCCCTGAAGACAAGACAGGGAAGTCGGATACGACAGGGCCGGTGGGGCTCAAAGTGCTCGCTCCCCCATAAGACCGGCCGCACCCTTGGCGAGCATCTCGGCCGCGAGCTCGCGACCGAGGGCCGCCGCGTCGTCGTGCGACGTGGGGACGGGACCGGTGATGGACAGCTGCACCAGGGAAGTGCCGTCGGTGGAACCGACGACACCGCGCAGGCGCAGTTCGTTGACAACCTGCCCGTCGGCCAAGAGGTCGGCCAGCGCACCCACAGGTGCGGAGCATCCGGCCTCCAGGGCGTTGAGCAGGGCACGCTCGGCGGTCACGGCGATCCGGGTGTACGGGTCGTCGAGCTCGGCGAGCGCGGCGGCGAGGTCCGCGCTGGTCGCAGCGCATTCGATCGCCAGTGCTCCCTGGCCGGGAGCGGGCAGGACGGTGTCGACCGGCAGGAAGTCGGTGACCTCGTCCGTGCGTCCGAGGCGGCTGAGCCCGGCGGCGGCCAGAACCACCGCGTCCAGCTCCCCGCTCCGTACGAAACCGATGCGCGTATCGACGTTGCCGCGGATCGCGACGGCCTCTATCTCGAGGCCGTGCGAGCGAGCGTACGCGTTGAGCTGCGCCATGCGACGCGGCGAACCGGTGCCGATGCGGGCGCCGGGCGGCAGCTGCTCGAAGGTCAGCCCGTCCCGCGCCACCAGGGCGTCGCGCGGATCCTCGCGCGGCGGCACGGCGGCCAGGAGGAGGCCATCGGGCTGCGTGGTCGGAAGGTCCTTGAGCGAGTGGACGGCGAAGTCGACCTCGCCGCGCAGCAGCGCCTCGCGCAGGGCCGCGACGAACACACCGGTCCCGCCGATCTGCGCGAGCTGCTCCCGGGAGACGTCTCCGTACGTGGTGATCTCGACCAGCTCGACCGGACGCCCGGTCACTTCACGGACCGCGTCGGCGACCATGCCGGACTGCGCCATCGCGAGCTTGCTGCGCCGGGTGCCTAGCCGGAGCGGTGTGCTGGTGTCGGTCTCCCCGCCCAGGGGTGGGTTGTCGGTCATGACCGCCCTCTATTCGGGTCGTTCAGGTCTGCCCGGGAGACGGCGGCCACCGTCTGCGGGTCAAGGTCGAAGAGTTCACGCAACGCGTCGGCGTACCCGGCACCGCCGGGCTCGCTGGCGAGCTGCTTGACCCGCACGGTGGGCGCGTGCAGGAGCTTGTCGACGACGCGGCGCACGGTCTGCGTGATCTCGGCGCGCTGCTTCTCGTCCAGGTCGGGGAGGCGTCCGTCGAGCCGCGCGATCTCGCCGGCCACCACATCGGCGGCCATGGTGCGCAGGGCGACGACGGTCGGGGTGATGTGGGCGGCACGCTGGGCGGCTCCGAAGGCGGCGACCTCATCGGCGACGATGGTGCGCACCTGGTCCACATCGGCGGCCATCGGGGCGTCCGCGGACGCCTCGGCGAGCGACTCGATGTCGACGAGGCGCACACCGGGGACGCGGTGGGCCGCGCCGTCGATGTCGCGCGGCATCGCGAGGTCCAGCAGGTGGAGCCGGACGGGGCCGTCCACGGGGAGACGCACCGGCACACTTCGCACGGCCCGGTCCTGCGCGGCGGCCGCGGCGGAACCGTTCTCCACCCATGCCGCGTGCTGGTCCAGCTCGTCTGGCGCGGTCGCGACGGGGGCCTCGGGCGGCTCCACCGCCGAGTCGAAGTCGACGCCGAGCGCACCGGCCACGGCCTCGGCGGTCAGCACGAGACCCGTCGCACCGGTACAGGAGACGACGACGTCCGCGCGTGTCAGTTCGTGCCCGACCTCGGCCATCTCGACGGCGCGTGCCGTCGGCACGCCCGCCTGGGCCAGGATCTCGACGAGCCGGTCCGCACGCGTCCTGGTCCGGTTGGCGACGACGATCTCCTCGACACCGGCGCGGGCCAGAGTGGCCGCGGCCAGGGAGGACATCGACCCGGCGCCGATCACCAGGGCCTTCCTGCCGGCCGCCCACGCCGAAACGTCTCGGTCGGCCAGCTGCTCCAGACCGAACGTGACGAGCGACTGCCCGGCCCGGTCGATCCCGGTCTCGCTGTGGGCGCGCTTGCCGACCCGCAGGGCCTGCTGGAAGAGGTCGTTCAGCAGGCGTCCCGCCGTGTGGAGTTCCTGCCCCAGCGCGAGCGCGTCCTTGATCTGGCCGAGAATCTGCCCCTCGCCGACGACCATCGAGTCCAGCCCGCAGGCCACCGAGAAGAGGTGGTGGACCGCACGGTCCTCGTAGTGCACGTACAGATACGGAGTGAGCTCGTCGAGGCCGACGCCGCTGTGCTGTGCCAGCAGTGTGGACAGCTCGGCCACACCGGCGTGGAACTTGTCCACGTCGGCGTACAGCTCGATGCGGTTGCAGGTGGCCAGGACGGCCGCCTCGGTGGCGGGCTCCGCGGCGAGCGTGTCCTGCAGCAGCTTCGTCTGTTCCTCGACCGCCAGCGATGCCCGCTCCAGTACGGAGACGGGTGCGCTGCGGTGGCTCAGCCCGACGACCAGGAGACTCATGCCGGCATCACGGCGGGCATGTCCCCGTCGGGTCCCTTCCGGCCGGTGGGGGTGGCGCGCATCGGCGGCGCCTCGTCGTCGTCCACGTCGTTGCCCGCCCCCCTGCCTTCGGCAACGGCCTCCTCGCCGGCCTTGCGCTGCTCGTGGAAGGCGAGGATCTGCAGCTCGATCGAGAGGTCGACCTTGCGCACGTCGACGCCGTCCGGCACGGAGAGCACCGTCGGCGCGAAGTTCAGGATGGACGTCACACCGGCGGCGACGAGCCGGTCGCAGACCTGCTGGGCCGCGCCGGGCGGAGTGGTGATGACACCGATGGACACACCGTTGTCGCTGATGATCCGGTCCAGCTCGTCGGTGTGCTGGACGGCGATCCCGGCCACGGGCGTACCCGCCATGGCGGGGTCGGCGTCGATCAGGGCGGCGACACGGAATCCGCGGGAGGCGAAGCCTCCGTAGTTGGCGAGCGCGGCGCCGAGGTTACCGATGCCGACGATCGCGACCGGCCAGTCCTGGGTGAGCCCGAGCTCGCGGGAGATCTGGTAGACGAGGTACTCGACGTCGTACCCGACACCGCGTGTGCCGTAGGAGCCCAGGTAGCTGAAGTCCTTTCGCAGCTTCGCGGAGTTGACCCCCGCCGCCGCGGCGAGCTCCTCGGAGGAGACCGTCGGGACCGAGCGCTCGGAGAGCGCGGTCAGCGCGCGGAGATACAGCGGAAGCCGGGCGACGGTGGCCTCGGGAATTCCTCGGCTACGGGTCGCCGGTCGGTGAGTTCGGCCAGTTGCCACGGTGCTCCTGCGGGATGAGCGGGGCTGCAGGCGGCCGTATGTCCTATGACCGCCCCGTCCACAGCAGGCTATGTCTTTGTGAACGCGTGCACAAAGATAGTGTCCGTTTTGTCCGGTCAAAGTGACCGGGGTCACGCATATTCCCTGCGTACCGCCGGAACCAGGGACGACATCCGTCCGTTGAAGACCCGAAGGGGGCAAGACGGTACACACTCCTCATGTCCACGCCCCCGAGACCACTCAAAACGCCCATGATGTTATCCGGGTTTCACCGGGGATTCCCCCTTCACGCACCCAGAGCCGTGCGTAGCCTCGCCGGATCGACCCGCCAGAAGGTGTGCTGCTCGCCGTCGATCAGCACCACCGGAATCTGCTCCCAGTACTCCTTGTGCAGCGCCTCGTCCCGCGTGATGTCCTGCTCCACCCAGGACGCGCCGGTCTCCTCGCAGACGGAGCTCACCACCGCCCGCGCGTCGTCACACAGGTGACAGCCGGGCTTCCCCACCAGGGTCACCACCCGGTCGGCGGGCCTCTTCTTCGCACGACGCAGCAGAGCACTCATACCTTCATTCTGCGCCCTCACGGGCAGGGCCCCGGACCGCGGAATCACCCGTTTAACGCCCCGGTCCCGGAGAGTTCACAACGCCGCATCCCGCCGGGTCGGGATCGGCCGAACAGAATGGCTATGCTCACGACATGGCCGCACTTGGATGGCTCACCCCCCGCAGGCGCCCCGCCACGGCACGCAGCGTGCTCGCAGGCGAGGCAGCAGCCGAGGCAGCACGGAAGTCCGCGCTCAGCGCCGGCACAGAGGTGCTGCCGGCCCCTTCCGAGGAAAACGAACCCATGTTCCCCGTGGCAGGGGACGACCGGGCCGCCGCCTTCTTCGACCTCGACAACACCGTGATGCAGGGCGCCGCGATCTTCCACTTCGGCCGCGGCCTGTACAAGCGCAAGTTCTTCCAGCGCCGCGAACTCACCCGCTTCGCCTGGCAGCAGGCCTGGTTCAGGCTGGCCGGCGTCGAGGACCCCGAGCACATGCAGGACGCCCGCGACAGCGCCCTGTCCATCGTCAAGGGCCACCGGGTCTCCGAGCTGATGTCCATCGGCGAGGAGATCTACGACGAGTACATGGCCGACCGCATCTGGCCCGGGACCCGCGCCCTCGCCCAGGCCCACCTCGACGCCGGCCAGAAGGTCTGGCTCGTCACGGCCGCGCCCGTGGAGACCGCGACGATCATCGCCCGCCGCCTGGGCCTGACGGGCGCGCTGGGCACGGTCGCCGAGTCGGTGGACGGCGTCTACACGGGCCGACTCGTCGGCGAGCCCCTGCACGGTCCGGCGAAGGCCGAGGCGGTACGCGCCCTGGCGTCGGCCGAAGGCCTCGACCTGGCGCGCTGCGCCGCGTACAGCGACTCGCACAACGACATCCCGATGCTGTCGCTGGTCGGCCACCCGTACGCGATCAACCCGGACACCAAGCTCCGCAAGCACGCCCGTGCCCTGGACTGGCGGCTGCGGGACTACCGCACGGGCCGCAAGGCGGCCAAGGTCGGGATTCCCGCCGCGGCAGGCGTCGGCGCCCTCGCCGGCGGCACCGCGGCGGCCATGGCGCTCCACCGCCGCCGCCGCTGACCCCCTTCCCCCTCTCGTTCGTATACCCCCGGACAGCGCGTCCGGGGGTATACGGCGTTCCCGCAGCGGCACGCCCGGGTGCGTACGGCCAATCGGGAGCGGAACGCCGGGCACGGACACCGGTCGCTCCGGCCAGTCGCGTTGCGTCCCGACGACCACAACCCGTCGTCCCCGCATGCACTTCTCGAAGAAATTCGATCAATAAACGGTCACCACATGCTACTCAAACCGTCACTTAGAGGTTACGGAAGCGACGTAACCGATGATTTGAGCAACTGGGTGTAGCACTGCCTGTACGAAGCGTTATTCTCCTCAGACGCACAAGGAGCCCGCCACCCGCTACCACGAGTGACGGTTTTCGAACTGCACGTGATGGAAGCTCTGCCTCTGGGAGTCCCGTGTACCCACACGTCGGGGTTGACACCTCGGGCCTGGCTACGCTCCGCGCAACGGTCCTCGACCACTTGCGCGGCTTCGTCCCCACCGCGTACGCCGTCCCCCAATTTGCCACCCCTGCACCTGCCGGTCCTTGCTATGCCCTGGCCGAACGCAGCGCGGCGGTCGGACGACGCGGCAACCGCGGCGCCGCGACTGCCGCGTCGTCGGCTCCCGTCCGCCGGCCCACAGCCGACAGCGACAGCGCGCGCATGATGGATCTCGTCGAGCGCGCGCAGGCCGGTGAGGCCGAGGCCTTCGGCCGCCTGTACGACCAGTACAGCGACACCGTGTACCGGTATATCTACTACCGCGTGGGAGGCAAGGCGACGGCGGAGGACCTCACCAGTGAGACGTTCCTGCGCGCGCTCCGCCGCATCTCCACCTTCACCTGGCAGGGCCGTGACTTCGGCGCCTGGCTGGTCACGATCGCCAGGAACCTGGTCGCCGACCACTTCAAGTCCAGTCGTTTCCGACTGGAAGTGACCACCGGCGAAATGCTCGACGCCAACGAGGTCGCGCGGAGCCCGGAGGACTCCGTCCTGGAGTCCCTCTCCAACGCCGCGCTGCTGCAAGCCGTACGCCGGCTCAACCCTCAGCAGCAGGAGTGCGTCACGCTGAGATTCCTGCAGGGCCTCTCGGTCGCCGAGACCGCCCGGGTCATGGGCAAGAACGAGGGCGCGATCAAAACCTTGCAGTACCGGGCCGTTCGTACACTCGCACGACTCCTGCCGGACGACGCCCGCTGATGTCACCGTTCGTGACGTGTGCGTGACAAACTGATCGGATCATCTTTCGTCCGTAACCCAACTGCCGCGCCACTCGTTGTGCCGGATGCAGGCCCCCTGTCGCCGCACCAGACCGTTTCCACCCGCTCGATCGTGTGGAAACGTCTCGGGTGGGCAACCTTCCGGACCCTCAGGGGAGTCGACCGTCATGACGAGAGGAGGTGCCGCCAGTGATCGCAAACGTTTCGGCACACCGGCGGGCGAACGCCTTCGCCCAGGCCCTGGAGGACCAGTCCCCCCAGGGTGCGGCGGCCGTACAGCCCGAGGAACCGGCCCAACCGGCCGACCACGGATCGCTGTTGGCCCTGGCGAACGGCCTCGGCGCACTACCGGAGCCGGAATTCGATCCCGAGGTCAAAGTGGTGCAGCGGGCGCAGCTCGTCGCGGCCATGGAGACCATGTTCGCCGAAGGCGGTGCGTCCACGGGCCCTACGGTGCCCGAACAGCGGGCCAAGGGAGCCCATCGGGCCTCCCCGATCCGAAGGCTGCGTCCCCGCTCCCGCTGGGCGAAGGGCCTCACCGCGGGCGGGCTCACGGTCGGTGTGGCCGCGGGCGCGTTCGGCGGAGTGGCCGCTGCCAGTTCCGACGCACTGCCCGGTGATTCCCTCTATCCGCTCAAGCGCGGCATGGAGGACCTCAGCCTCGGCATGGCGAACACCGACGCCGACCGGGGCGAGGTCTATCTCGACCAGGCCTCCACCCGGCTCGGAGAAGCCCGTCGGCTGATGGAGCGCGGCCGCGCGGGCTCCATGGACCACGAATCGATCGGCGAGGTCAGGCGCGCCCTCGACGGCATGACGCACGACGCCACCGAGGGACACCGCCTGCTCCACTCCGCGTATCAGCGCGACGGCGCCATCGGCCCCATCCAGACGCTGGACACCTTCTCCCGTTCGCACCGCGCGAGCTGGAGCAGTCTGCGTGACCGCCTGCCCGTCCAGCTGAACGACGTCGGGGAGAGGGTCAGCTCGGTCTTCGACGCGATGGACGAGGAGGTCGCTCCACTGAAGTCCCTGCTGCCCCGCACACCGGACACCGGCCGGGACGCGCCCACGGCCGGCTCCCCCCGGGAGAAGGAGGGGTCGTCGGATCCCGACCGCAGGGCGCCCGCGTCGTCCGCCGCCCCGGACGACAGTGCGTCCACGAGCACGTCGCCGAAGCCCTCCGGCTCCGGCAGCGGCTCGGCCGACGGCCTGCTCGACGGAGGTACGGACGGCCTGCTGGACGAGCTCCCGACGGACGACACCACCCCGTCGTCCCCGGGCGGCACATCCGGCTCCTCCCCCGCACCGGACGTCACCCTGCCCCCGCTGCTCCCCGGGCTCCTGCCCGGCCTGGGCATCGAGGACGAGGACGTCGAGCCGTAGGGTCCACCCATGGGTGAGGGGCCGTCCGGACCGGGCGGCCCCTCTTCCGTGTACGCGCCCCGGGCGCCGGCCTCAGAAGAAGACGGAACGCCGCTGCACCAGCAGCTTGTACAGCGTGTGCTGGATCTGCTCCCGCACCTGGTCGGTCAGGTTGAACATCAGCATCGGGTCCTCGGCGGCCTCGGGCGGATAACCGTCCGTGGGGATCGGCTCCCCGAACTGGATCGTCCACTTCGTCGGCAGCGGCATCATCCCGAGCGGCCCGAGCCAGGGAAACGTGGGCGTGATCGGGAAGTACGGGATGCCCAGCACCCGCGCCAGCGTCCTGGAGTTGCCGATCATCGGGTAGATCTCCTCCGCGCCCACGATCGAGCACGGCACGATCGGCACACCCGCACGCAACGCCGTCGAGACGAACCCGCCCCGCCCGAAGCGCTGCAGCTTGTAGCGCTCGCCGAACGGCTTGCCCAGGCCCTTGAAACCCTCGGGCATCACCCCGACGACCTCACCTCGCTGGAGCAGCCGCTCCGCGTCCTCGGCACACGCCAGCGTGTGCCCGGCCTTCCTGGCGAGCTCGTTGACCACCGGGAGCATGAACACGAGATCCGCCGCCAGAAGCCGCAGATGACGCTGCGCCGGGTGGTTGTCGTGCACCGCGACCTGCAGCATCAGCCCGTCCAGGGGCAGCGTCCCGGAGTGGTTGGCCACGATGAGCGCCCCGCCGTCGGACGGGATGTTCTCGATGCCCTTCACCTCGACCCGGAAGTACTTGTCCGCCAGCGGACGCAGCACCGACATGAGGACCTGGTCGGTCAGCTCCTCGTCGTAGCCGAACTCGTCGACGTCGTAGTCGCCCGTGAGCCGCCTCCGCAGAAACGCGAGTCCGCCCGCGACCCTCCGGTCCCAGCCGCCCTCAGGAGCCCCGCTGCCGCTCCAGGAGGCCGCACCGGAGGCCTCAACGGCGTCGGGCACCTGCCCGCCCGGAAGCGCACTCACAGGCGTGGGGACGGCCGTCGCCGGCGGCTGCACCCGGCCGCCCGGCAGCACACCTCTGCGCCGTCCCGCACCGGAGCGCGATCGGTCGTCGTCGAACGGAATGACCTTGGCGTCCGCCATCGTCGGTCGCGCTCCTCTACCTGGCGCCGTGAGTCGAATGTGTCGTACCGGCCTGTCCACCGGCGAGCGGCAGTTCGGCCAGTCTGGCGACCGCCCTGCCCACCCGGTCGGGGGGCAACAGCCCCGGCCCCCGGCTCCGCGCGAACTCCGCGAACGTCTCGGCGGTGGTGAACTTCGGGCGGAAGCCGAGCGTCTCGCGCATCTGCACGGTCGAGACGACCCGGCCGTGGGTGAGCAGACGGATCTGCTCCGGGGAGAAGTCGGTCATGCCGATCGTACGCAGCGCCGATCCCACCCAGGTGACGGCCGGCAGCAGCAGCGGCACGGTCGGCCGCCCCAGCCGCCGGGAACACTGCGAGAGCAGCAGCACCCCGTCGCCCGCGATGTTGAAGGTGCCGCTGTTCAGCGTCCCGCGCCGGGGTTCACGGGAAGCGATCTCCAGCACGTCGACGACATCGTCCTCATGGACGAACTGGAGCCGGGGGTCGTACCCGAAGACCGTCGGCAGGACCGGCAGCGTCAGGTAGTCGGCGAGCGGCGAATCCGGTTCGGGCCCAAGGATGTTGGCGAAGCGCAGCACGCACACGGCCACGTCGGGCCTGCGCCGCGCGAAGCCTCGCACGTAGCCCTCGACCTCCACGGCGTCCTTGGCGAACCCGCCGCTGGGCAGGGACTTGGGCGGGGTCGTCTCGGTGAAGACCGCGGGATCACGGGGCGCGGAGCCGTACACGTTCGTACTGGACTTCACCACGAGGCGCTGGACCGTCGGGGACTTCTGGCAGGCGCCGAGCAACTGCATCGTGCCGATGACGTTGGTCTCCTTGACCGTCGTCCGGCCCGCCGCGCCGGGCGCCTTCGCGGAAACATCCAGATGCACGACCGTGTCGACGGAGTGCTCGGCGAGCACCCTGGCGATCGCGGACTGCCTGATGTCCGCCGTGACGAATTCGGCGTCACCCAACTGGTGCGCGGGCGCGACCGCGTCCACGGCGATGACCCGGTCCACACCGGGATCACGCTGTATGCGCCGCACGAAACGGCCCCCGAGCTGCCGGGCCGCACCTGTGACGAGCACGATCTTCCCCAAGATCAGCGCCTTCCGTCGTTCGATCACCGAGCGGGGTCTTCCCCTGTCCGTCACCGTAGTCGGTGGACGTTGCCCTGTGACGACCCCAGGCTGGCTTTGCCGAACCGATGACCGGAATACCACCGGAACCGCACAACGCCGCCGCCTCGTACACAGTCCCTGAACACCCGCCCCGGAACGCGCCGAGGCCCTCCCGCCAGGACGGCGGGAGGGCCTCGGACTCACGAACCGCGTTCGCTTACTTCTTGTTGCGACGCTGAACGCGCGTGCGCTTGAGCAGCTTGCGGTGCTTCTTCTTGGCCATCCGCTTACGCCGCTTCTTGATAACAGAGCCCACGACTACCCTCGCTCACTTCTTCTTCACTGGTGCGGGGCGTCTGGGCCCACACGACCTACGTCGGCCTAGCCTACCTGCCACGGCGTGAGGGGCGTAATCCGAGGGCGACGGTCAGGCCGACTCCACCCCCACGAAGGAATCGCGGAGATACTCGTGAACCGCTTGCTCCGGGACCCGGAAGGACCTTCCCACCCTGATCGCGGGCAGATGACCACTGTGCACCAAGCGGTACACCGTCATCTTCGACACCCTCATGACCGAGGCGACTTCCGCCACGGTCAGAAACTTGACCTCGTTGAGAGGCCTCTCGCTGCCAGCAGCCATGACCCACCTGTACCTTCCGCACGAGACGCGCACCGGCTTCCCCTCCGGTGACTCTTCGTCGTTGTGCGCTCACTCCCCAGATTAGGGGCGGGTGATGCGAGTGGGGAAGAGGTGAGACGATCGGCCGCCTACTGGGACAGACAGGCCCTATCGAGCACATACCGTGTGAGAGGCCGGTAGTAGTCCGACCGCACGGCGTCATCAAGCGGAACGGCGACGGACACCCGCCCCTCCGCCTCACCCACGAACAACGCCGGGTCGTCCGTATCCGCCAGACCGATGGCCTCGATACCCAGCTGACCTGCACCGCAGACCCATCCGTGGTCCCCGACCACGAGTTCCGGCAGCACCCCGCCGACCTCCACGGCCTCCTCCAGGACGGCCCGAACCGGCAGCGGGGAATGGCTGTGTGCGCCGGTCGCACTTCCGGGGACCCGCACGCCCGGTTCGCGCACCAGCGCGACGCCCCGTACGTAGTCGAGGTTGTACGTGCGTACGCCGAACCGGGTCGTTATGTCGACACATCGGCCCTGCGCGGAGGTGAGCACCAGGCACCCCGCCGCCGACATGGCGTCTGCCAGACCGGCGTAGAACCCGAGCAGCCGGTGCGGGTGTCCCGTGCCGAACAGCACGGGTGCCCGCCTCTCCGCCGCACCGGACAGCCGCTCCGCGAACGCGTCCAGCGCGGCCAGCGTCCGCTCCGGATCGATCACGTCCGGACCCGACACATGGCCGGGATCGTCAGAGACCCCGCACTTCTCCGCCATCAGCCCCAGCAGGTCACGCTCCCCCCAGGACCGGTCGGGATCGAGCCCGAGCAGGACCCGGGGATCCCGCGCCGCGAAAAGCCGGTAACTCCGAAGACTGGTCTCCCGCGGCGTCGCCACGGGCCCGGCGAGCCGGGCCGCCAGCAGATGAGCGCGTAACGCTCCGGTGCTCAACACCCTGCCGATGCTCCCGCACCCACGCCGCCCCCGGGCCGGAACCCCGCTCACGCCCCACAGTTGGCGTAACCCGCACTCAGGTCAGCAGTCCCCGCAACGGGAACACCGCCCGCCTCGTCGCCAGCACCGCCTGGTCCAGCCGGTCCGCCGGGTCGTAGCCGTCCTCCCACGGCTGCCACACCGGCTTCCGGCCGTCCGTCATCCGCCAGGGGCCCAACTGCCGCGTCCTGGCGTACACCTCGTCCCGCCACGACGACGGGATCACCGCCTCCGGGTCCACCGGCGCGTGCGCGGCGATACCCACCAGGTGGGTCCAGGACCTAGGCACGACATCCACCACCGCGTAGCCACCCCCGCCGAGTGCCACCCACCGGCCGTCCTGCACACAGGAGTGCGCCAGATCATGACAGGCCGTCATGATCTCCCGCTGCGCGTCCAAGGACACCGCGAGATGGGCCAGCGGATCCTCGAAATGCGTATCGGCGCCGTGCTGCGTCACCAGCACCTGCGGCCGGAAGTCCGCCAGGAGTTCGGGCACCACCGCGTGGAAAGCCCGAAGCCACCCCGCGTCGCCCGTACCCGCCGGCAGCGCCACGTTCACCGCGCCGCCCTCACCCGCGGCCCCGCCGGTCTCCTCCGGCCACCCCGTCTGTGGGAACAGCGTGCGCGGATGCTCGTGCAGCGACACGGTCAGGACCCGGGGGTCATCCCAGAACGCCGACTGCACCCCGTCACCGTGGTGGACGTCCACATCGACGTACGCCACGCGCTCCGCCCCCAGTTCGAGCAGCCGGGCGATGGCGAGCGCGGGGTCGTTGTAGACACAGAAACCCGATGCGCTCCCCGGCATCGCGTGGTGCAGCCCGCCGGTGAAGTTCACGGCATGGGCGCTCTCCCCTCGCCACACGGCCTCCGCGGCACCCACCGAAAGCCCCGAGATGAGCGCCGACGCCTCGTGCATCCCCGCGAATGCGGGATCGTCGACCGTCCCCAGCCCGTACCCCTGGTCGGCCGCCCCGGGCTCCACCGACGCCGCCCGGACGGCCTCCACGTAATCCTCGCGGTGCACCAGCCGCAGCGTCGAGTCCCCGGCCGCCTTGGCCGACCGGACGTCCACCGCCCCGTCCAGGCCGAAGGCCCGCACCAGCCCCATCGTGAGGGCGAGTCTGACCGGATCCATGGGGTGGCCCGCCCCGAAGTCGTAACCCGTTACTGCCTCATCCCACATCAGCCGCGCGCGCCCGCTCATGCCCGCCACCGTATCGGGCGGGCTCCGCGCCGAACGACCGGGCATACACGAGCGTCGCCAGCACCAGCACCATGGGGACGAGCATCGCGCCCCGGTAGCTCCACGCGTCCCCGAGAGCCCCCACGAGCGGCGACCCGACGAGGAAACCCACGTAGTTGAAGACGTTCAGCCGGGCCACGGCCACATCGCTCGACCCCGGGAACATCCGCCCGGCCGCCGCGAACGTCTGCGGGACGATCACACAGAGTCCCAGCCCCAGCAGCGTGAATCCGAGCATCCCCCACCAGGCGCCCGGCGCGACCGCGACCACCGCGAACCCCAAGGCGGCCAGCACGCTCCCGCCCCGCACCACGGCCACCGCCCCGAACCGACGCACACCGAGGTCACCGACGGCACGACCCAGCAGCGTCGTCACCATGTAGACGTTGTACGGAACGGTAGCCAGCTGCTCCGAGCCGCCCAGCACGTCCTGCAGATACTTCGCGCTCCAGTTGGAGACCGTCGAGTCACCGATGTACGCGAACGCCATCACCAGGCAGAGCGGCATCAGCAGTCCGAACGGCACGGACGCACCCCTGCCACCAGGCTCCCCGGCCGGCGCTTCCCCTCCGGCCCGGCCCTCGGCGTACCACCGGCTCCCGATCAGAGCCGCGGGCAGCAGGACGAGGACGGCGGGCAGGTAGGACACCAGCAGCGAAAGGTCCCAGTGGGCCCCGGCCCAGGCCAGCGAGGCACCGCCGATGCCACCAAGGCTGTACGCGGCGTGGAACCCCAGCATGATGCTCCGCCCGTACGCCCGTTGCAGGCTGACGCCCATCATGTTCATCGAGGCGTCCAGCGCCCCCACGGCCAGCCCGAAGACACCGAGCGCCAAGGCGGCCTGCCACACCTCGCTGCCGGCGCCCACACCCAGCAGAGCCAGCATCACGACCGGCTGAGCCCACCTCAGTACGACCCCGGGCCGGACCCGCGCGACCAGCTTCTCGGTCGCCACACTTGCGGCCCCCGCCAGGACGGGGACCGCGGCCAGGAACACCGGCAGCAGTCCGTCGGATATCCCGTAGCGGTCCTGTATGGCGGGGATGCGCGTCACGAGTAGTGCGAAGGTCACCCCTTGCGCCAGGAAGCTCAGGGCGAGAGAAGCTCTGCCGTACCGCAACCGCGCATCCGTCATGGCCGCGAGCGTAGAGCCAGGAACTACTCCTGGGTAGATCGATCAGGCGAGCAGTTTGGGGAGCTGTGACATGTCGGAGAAGTGCCCCGTGACCCCGACCAGCCGGTCCGCCGGCATCATCGAGGTGAACCCGTAGACGTCCATCCCGGCCGCCCGTGCCGCCTCGACGCCGAGCGGGCTGTCCTCGATGACGACACACCTCTCGGGTGCGACGCCCATCCGCTCGGCGGCGTGGAGGAACAGGTCCGGGGCGGGCTTTCCCTGCCCCACGTCCTCGGCGCTGAAGATCCACTCCTCCTCGAACCACTGGTCGAGGCCGGTGTTCCGGTGTCCGGCCGCGATCTTCTGGTGGCTCCCGGACGAGGCCACGCAGTACGCGATCCCCTCGGCGACGAGCTCGCCCAGCAGCTCGTCGACCCCGTTCACCGGTGCCAGCCGCTCCTGCTGGAACACGGTGAGGGTCCGCCGGTGGAGCTCCTCGTCGAAGTCCGAGGGCAGCTTCTGGCCGGTCCGCTCCTCCACGAGGTCGTGGACCCGGTGGATGGCGGCCCCCATGTAGTCGCGGAGGGACTCCTCGTACGAGGTGGGGTGGCCGAGCTCGGTGAGGTAGTCGGCCAGGACGGTGTTGGAGATCGGCTCACTGTCGACGAGCACGCCGTCGTTGTCGAAGATGACCAGTTCGTAGCGCATGGTTCGACCCTAGACGCTCCGAACGCAGAAAAGCCCCGTGCCACAAGGGCACGGGGCTTTCCCGGAATAATTGTTCGGCGGCGTCCTACTCTCCCACAGGGTCCCCCCTGCAGTA